>CAZJWQ010000001.1:0-15967 GCA_964549645.1 uncultured Piscirickettsiaceae bacterium
TTTTTGAAAATGGTACAGAATCTAACATGCTATATCGTTCACTAGCAAAGGCTTTATATCATGGTGGCAAAATCGTTAGCCAAACAGAAGAGCAAATTAATGCAGATTTTCAAGACAATCTAGGCATAATAAAAGAAAATGATGAGTTGGCAGGATATATTTATATTCTTAAGTCATTAAGTAATAACCCTGAAATTCAAATGCTTGAGGATTTATATAAAATTGGTTTTTCTACATTACCAGTTGAACAGCGCATAGCCAATGCAAAAAATGATCCCACTTATTTGATGGCAGATGTTAAAACTATGGCAATATTCGATGCATATAATATGAGTACCCAGAAGTTTGAAAAGCTCATCCATCACTTTTTTGCGGAAGTTTGTGTAGATTTAAGTGTGGTTGATAATAAAGGCAAAAAATATCAGCCTAGAGAATGGTTTATTGTGCCTTATGAGGTTATTGTTCAAGTGATCGAACTAATTGCAAATGAGCAAATTATTCACTATCAATATGATACTCTTTTGAAAAAAATAGTGATAATAGCAAAATGAACATAGCAAAAAACAGCAAAAAATTAGCCAATAAATTTTTAAATAATTGCACCGCTAAATCTTGCACAGGTGGTATGATTACCCAAACTTTAACCTGTGACAACTGCGGACAATGGTAAGTATTAGGGTCAAACTCATCCTTAAGTGTTACAATACTCAGCTAAAATTTATAATAGGATTTAAGTAAATGACTTTAGCAGAACTGCGTGATAAACAATTAAGATCTAGGGTAAAACTGTTAGGAACTTTACTAGGTGAGGTTATTGAAACCCAAGTAGGTAAGTCAACTTTAGATAGTATAGAAAAGTTACGTAAAGGCTATATTAAGCTACATGAGCAAGAAGATAAAAACCTTAGAGATGAATTACAAAGTTTTATAGATGAGCAATCTCCAGCACAGTTAAGTTTAATTATTAGGGCATTTAATTTATATTTTAGCCTAGTAAATTTAGCTGAAGAAGAACATCAGTATCATGAAAGACAAAGCCAACTTAAAACTGACGGCCCTTTATGGGTAGGTTCATTTTTAAGAACTATTGGTGAGTTTAAAAAAGACGGGTTAACCGCAACAGAAGTTGAAACTATTATTAATAGTTTAGAATATGTACCAGTATTTACAGCCCATCCTACAGAATCAAAACGCCGTGCGGTAATGGATAATTTACGCCATATTTTCTTAACCCTTGATGCATATAACGAAGCAGAGGCTTATAAAAATCCTTATGCTAAAGAGGAAGTAATAAAGAAATTACAATATCAAATGCAGGTTTTATGGAAAACTGATGAAGTTAGGCGAGCTAAACCAACGGTGGAAGATGAAATAAGAAACGGTATTTATCATTTTAGGCAGTCTTTATTTGCGGCTGTACCAACCACTTACCGTTATATGGAACGTGCTTTAGCTAGGCATTATCCTGATGCTAAAATTGCTACCCCTAGCTTTTTAACTTTTGGTTCTTGGATAGGCGGCGATAGGGATGGTAATGCATTTGTTACCCATAAAACCACTACTAATGCCTTGTTAATGCAAGCTAGAGCAGTATTGTATGAGTATGAGCAACGTGTTTTTAAATTAAGTAACCAACTTACCCAGTCTGTTTTTGTAGCTGATATTAATCAAGATGTAATTAATAAAGCAACTATTGTTGATTCTGATTTTGAAAAAATGGTGTTTAGTCGTCGCCCAGAAAGGCATAAAAACGAACCTTATCGCCGTTTACTTACTTTAATGCGTGGTAAATTACGACAAAATTTGCAATATATTGAAAACCAATTAAATTGTAATTCGGTAGAAAAATCTGTTTTTGCATATAATTCAGAAGATGAGTTTTTACAAGATTTAGAACTTATTTATAATTCATTATGTAATCATGGTGATAGTAATGTTGCCGATGCTGATTTAAAAGATTTAATTAGATTAGTTAACACCTTTGGTTTTTATTTGATGCGTTTAGATGTTCGCCAAGAATCTAACGTGCATACCGATGCTGTTGCTGATTTACTTAGCCATTTAGGGGTTGATTATAATAGTTTAACAGAGCAAGAAAAACTGAATTATTTAGCATTGCAAATTGCCCAACCAACTATTATAGATGCTTCTCATTTAAATCTTGATAGTATGACTATAGAGGTGTTAGATGTATTTAAAGTTATAAAAAAAATGAGTAGCGAGATAAGCCCAAAAGCATTTAATAATTATGTAATATCTATGACGCACGAGGCTAGCCATGTAATGGAGGTGTTGTTCTTAGCCCACCAAGTTGGTTTGGCAGGTTATCACGCTGGTAAGGCTTATTGTGAAATAAGAGTTGCACCTTTGTTTGAAACTATTGAAGATTTAGAGCATATTGTGCCAGTTAGTGCCGCTTTATTTGAAAACAATACCTACCATGAACTATTAATAGCTTCAGGCGGCATGCAAGAAATTATGCTTGGTTATTCTGATTCTGCTAAGGATGGTGGTAATTTGTCTTCGGCATGGACATTATACCAAGCACAACAACAAATAATGGCTTTGGCTGATAAACATGGTATTGAATGTAGATTGTTTCATGGGCGTGGTGGTACAGTAGGGCGTGGTGGCGGCCCAACTCATAATGCAATTTTGTCGCAACCCACAGGTACAGTGCGTGGCAAAATTAAGTTTACCGAGCAAGGTGAGGTATTATCATTTAAATATAGTAATGTAGAAACTGCTATGTATGAATTGTCTTTAGGTATAACAGGCTTAATGAAAGCTTCTAAGTGTTTGGTTAAAAAACCTGTAGTTGATAAGCCAGAGTATTTAGAAGCTATGCAAAAATTAGCTAAAGATGGCGAACAAGAGTTTAGAGAGCTTACCGATAACACTGAAAACTTTTTTAATTTCTTTTATGAAGCTACCCCAGTAAATGAAATTGGTTTATTAAATATTGGTTCTAGGCCTTCACATCGTAAAAAGGGTAATATGTCTAAGTCCTCTATTAGAGCTATACCATGGATATTTGGTTGGGCACAAGCAAGGCTTACCTTTCCTGCTTGGTATGGCACTGGTAGAGCTTTACATAATTGGATTGAACAAACAGACGATAAACAATTAAAAGAAATGTATCAAAACTGGCCGTTTTTTAGAGGCTTAGTAAGTAATATACAAATGGCATTATTTAAAACTAACTTACAAATTGGCAAGGGTTATAGTTCTATTGCTAAAGATAAAGTGTTGGCAGATAAAATATATAACATGATAGCTTCCGAACATATTCGTGCGGTAGATTGTAATTTAAGAATAAGTGGCAATGATTATTTAATGGCAGATACTCCACAAATTGCACTTTCTTTACAAAGAAGAGAACCATATTTAGAGCCGCTTAATAATATCCAAATATCTATTTTAAAACATTATAAAGATAATAACTTGAGTGATGAGCAAAGAGAAGTTTGGTTAACCCCTTTACTAAATAGTATTAATGCTATTGCAGCAGGTATGCGTAATACAGGTTAAAACTGGTGAAAATAATATCGTTGGAGTACAATACCCTTTTTATTTATAATAGACATTTACACTATGCAAATTACCTTGTTAAAATCTAAACTACATAGAGTAACAACTACTGCGGTAGAGCTTGATTATGAAGGCTCTTGTGCTATTGACGGTGTTTTATTAGATGCCGCAGGTATTATTGAGTATGAACAAATACAAATTTATAATATAAATAATGGGCAACGTTTTACTACTTATGCTATTAGAGCTGAGGATAATTCTGGTATTATTTCTATAAATGGGGCAGCCGCCCATAAAGCTAGTGTTAATGATTTATTAATTATTGTAACTTACGCTAGTATGAGCGTAGAGATGGCAAAAACTTTTAAGACTACTAAGGTTTATTTTAAAAGTGGAGGCAATGAAATTGAAAACATTAAAAATGGTTAAAAAAGTACAAGGGTTGGTTATTAAGGTTTAATTTTAGGTATTACCCCACGCCCATTAAGGGTATTACTTATTAACCAATTTTTTACTATTGGTAAGTTATTACCAAGGGTTATAAAAGATTCTCTTAGTTTATTTTTGGTGGGGTTTTCTTGTTGAAATAACCAGTCAAAACCTTCCATAGCTCTTTGTACTATTACATTGTCGCCTTTTCGCCATCTTTCATAACGTCTTAATACCGCAGTTCTGCTCCAGTCTTTATTAGAGTTGTTTTTTGCTGTGGTAATTACTTCAACTAATGCCGCTGCATCTAATAACCCTAAATTAACCCCTTGCCCTGCTTGGGGGTGTACTGTGTGGGCTGCGTCTCCTACTAGTGCAAAATGTGGTTTTATGTAGTTGGTGGCGTGTCTTCTTATTAGTGGGAAGCCCGCTCTTTGGTAAACTTTTTTTATTTTACCTAGTTTTAAGCCAGATGCCTTTTCAATTTGTTGTTTAAATTGCTCATCATTTAAGCCTAATGCCCATGGCATTTCTTCGATTGGTAAATACCATGCTATGGAGCTTATTTTTTTCTCCATCGCTAAAAATGCAAACGGGCCTGTTTGTTGGTATCTTTGCCAACAGGTATTTTTGTTAGATAATTGCGTTTTAACACAGCCCACAATTGCACATTGTTGATAGTTATATTGCTCGGTTTTTATACCTACTAAATCACGAGTTGTTGAGGTTGCTCCGTCTGCTCCAACAATTAGTTTGGCACTTAGAGTTAGTGTAGATTTAAATTTTATAGTGGCATTGTCTTTGGTTAAATTTATTTGGTTTATGGTTTGGTTAAAAATAGGTTCAATTAACTGGTTTTCTAAAATAGCTTGCCATAAACTGATAGTAATTACGTTATTTTCTACTACAAAACCTAAATTTTCTTCATTTACTTCTTTGGCAGAAAAATCTATTTTAGCATTTGATATATCTTCCCAAACGTACATATTGCTAACGGTATTACAGCGTTTTTGTTGTATTTTTTGCCAAACGCCTAAGTCTTTAAAGATATTTTGTGAAGTTCTAGTTAATGCACTAACTCTAGTTTGGTAATTTTTATTATTTTGCCAAGTTATATCTGGTTGTTGTTTTTCTAACAAAATTACTTTAAAGCCATTTTGGGCAAAACCAAGCGCTGTGGTTGCACCTACCATACCACCGCCAACAACTATAATATCTGTGTTTTTGTGTGTGATTTGTGTCATAAGCCCATTGCCATTTTTGCTAATTTCTTTTTGGTTGCAGGCATGCTTTCCATTGCTATTAAACCTAAACCTCGTAAATGCCCAATCATAGGTGACTTTGCTGCAAATATTGTAATTAAACTGTCGGTAAACCCCATTATTTTTATATGCTCTGGCTGTCTATTTTTTTGATATTTGTTTAGGGATTTAGATTTGCCTAAGTCTTGCTTGTTTTTTACTAAACCTAAAAAAGCATCTATGTCACTTATGCCTAAATTTAAACCTTGTGCAGCAACAGGGTGCTGGGTGTGTGATGAGTTACCAATTAATAAAGCTCGTTTGCCAATCATTTTTTCTGCGTAAACTTCGGTTAGTGGGTAGTAAACTCTATTAGAAACAGCAGTAAATTCGCCTAGCCTTTCGCCCATTTTTTCAGTAAAAACTTTAATAAACTCTTTATCCGTATAATTTTTTACAGTAGCTATATCTTGTGCAGGCACAATCATAACAGCTTTATGAAAGTTTTCTTCCATTGGTAATAGGGCAACAGGGCCATCAGCTGTAAAACGTTCATAGCTCCAACCATTTGCAGGCTGTTGGGTGGCAATTTTAGCAATTACCCCAAAAGAATCGTATGATTTTTTACTTATATCTATACCTAAAATTTTGCGCACTTTAGATTCCGTGCCATCTGCCCCAACTATTAATTGGCAGGATAAACTTTCTTGTTGGTTGTTTTGTTCTGTTTGTACAATGACTGAATTTTTTTTAACTTTAAATGTTTTAAGTGTGGTTTGTGAGTGTATTGTTATAAGCTTGTTTTGTTGTGCCTCTTGCCACAATACATTACCTAAGTCTGCACCTGTAATGCTATAACCTAAAGCGTCTACACCCATGTCGTAGGCATGTATTTGGGTTATACCCAAGTAGCCTTTTTGTGAAATATGTACGTGTTTTAATGGCGTTGTATTAGGTTGTAGTTTTTGCCATAAATCTAGTTTTTTTAAAATTAACATAGAGCCATGGGTTAAGGCCAATACTCTGCCATCAAAAGCAGGGCTTTGTTGTGGAGCTTGCTTTTCAACAATAGCAATGCTTTTACCTTGTTGTGCTAGCCCTATTGCTAGTAATAAGCCTACAGGGCCAGCACCAATTATTATAGAATCATAGTTTTGCATATTTATCTTATCCTGAGTTCTTCCATAACAGCTTCTATTGCTTGGGTAGTTCTTGGTAGACCTGCTGATAATACTTCATGACCAGTTGGGGTTACTAAAATATCGTCTTCAATTCTAATACCTATATCCCAGTATTTTTTATTAATATTGTGTTTTTTACCTACTGTAGCAGAAATATAGATACCAGGTTCAACCGTTAGTACCATGCCAGCTTTTAGCTTACGCCATTTGTTATTAACTTTATAACTACCTACATCGTGTACGTCCATACCTAACCAATGACCAGTACCATGCATGAAATATTTTTTATAAGCTTGAGCTTTTATTAAATCAGCTAAATTGCCATGTAAAATACCTAATTTTAACAAGCCTTTGGTTATGGTTTGTACTGCACAAGTATGTAATTTATTATAGCGTAAATTGGGTTTAATTATGGCAATTACAGCTTGTTGGGTTTGTAATACTAGGTCATATAGTTGTTTTTGGGCTAATGAAAATTTGCCATTTGCAGGGAAGGTAGATGTTATATCGCCAGCATAGCCTTGGTATTCTGCCCCCGCATCAACTAATATTAAACAATTTGCTTTTATTGGCTGATCATTTTGGGTGTAGTGTAAAATACAGGCGTTAGAGCCACTAGCTACTATGGAGCTAAAAGCTACCCTTGGCGAGCTTGCTTGTTTAAAGGCGGCTTCTACATTGGCTTGAATTTGGTATTCGTATTGTGCTGTTTTTAATGCCTTTAAATGCCCTTGTACTGATATTTGGGCAGCTTTACGCATAATGTCAATTTCAAATTTAGATTTAATTAACCTTTGTTGGTGTAATATTTGGTCAATATCTATTAATTTATTACTTGCGGTGATGCCTTGCCTTGCTTTAGAGCTTTGATGTTTTAGCCATTTAGATATATGCTCTTGCCAAGTGTTTAATTGTGTAAAACTAAAGTATATATTTTGAACATTTTCTAATAACTTAAAAGTTTTTTTAGTAAATTTATTAATATCATAAGCTTTATCTACGGCAAGTATTTTAGGGGCTAACGAAACTCCTAAACGCTTACCTTGCCATATCTCTTGCAGTTCATTTTTTGGGCGTAAAAATAGAATAGATTTAGTTTTAGCATTTTTTTTTATTAAGACTAAAATTGCATCAGGTTCTGTAAAACCTGTTAAATAAAAAAAATCAGAACTGGCTCTAAAATCATATTCAACATCGCGGTTACGAATTTGTTCTGCACCAGATGCTATTAAAATTATAGAATTATTGGCTATTTTAGCTAGTAACTTAGCTCTTCTTTGTTGGTGTTGTATCATTTTATTGCAATGTCTTGGTTGGTGGCTCTGCTGTGTCAATACGGTTAGCTTGGGCGGGGTTTAATTCTTCATTAATAGTCATAACGCCTATTTTTACATATTCTATTAACTGCATAATACTTTCTTCGTTTTCATCATCACCTTGATTATTTAGTTGTGTAACATCAATAGCTGCAATGCTACCAAAATCTTTAATTAATTCTAAAACATTACCTTGTAATTTTTTTTGTGTTTTACCAGTAGTACCCATACCGTATAAAAAACCCTCACAAAATTGCCCCAATAATGCAGCCCTAAAATTTAAATCTTCACTGTCATTTGGTAAGCATAGCTCAAGGTCAAAATCTGCACCGTTTAACATGCTATTAGTATCTAAATATAATTGGTGTAAATGGGTTAAAAAACTTTCTGTTATAGATTTAACGTTTGATTCTGCAAGTAATTTTTTAATCCAAATACTTTCTGTGGTTGTGTTATCTGCACACATTAAGCCAATTAACATACCTTGTAAAAAAGATGGTGATTCTAATTCTTTATATGAAGATATAGCTTGATTGAGTTGTTCAAAGTCCATTTAATTTTTTCCTAAAGAAAGTTATACCCAAATATCTAAATAGAGTGTAATCAATATGTTGTACAATATTGATGTTGCTATTTAGAGATTAGAGATGTATTATTATAGCGTAATTTATAATTCTATTTTTTGAGAAGTAAAATAATGTTAAAAATTTTTTTAATGGATAATGAGTTTAAAGTACCTTGTGAAAAAGAAGAGGAAGATGCTTTAATACAAGCAGCAACTATGCTAGAAGACCAGTTAGAACAAGCTTCTGGTAGAAATAACGAAAATAAAGCCTTAATGGTTGCGCTAAATATATGCTATGACTATATTCAACTTAAAAATGACACTATGCAATATTGTGAAAATTTAGATGAACAACTTACCCAAAGAATAGTTGAAACTGTTAAGCAAGCCTCTGAATAAAATAGTAATAATAATTATTTTTTGTACTAGCATCTAATCTCTACTATAAAACTTTTAATTTTGAGAATATCCATACTTGATGGATTTTACTATTACGTTTAAAATCTTTTGGCATGGTTTTCTGCGTTATATTTTCTATATTATATTTAGCTTTAAATAGTTCAGTATTTAATTTAAATTTACGTAAATTAGTGCAAAAAACTAGTTTGCCATTTGTCGTTAATAAAGATAGTGATTTAAATATTAAATCTGCATGATCCCTTTGAATATCTAAAGTTTTATCCATTCTTTTAGAGGTTGAAAAAGATGGAGGGTCTAAGAATATAACATCAAACTTTGCTTTTTCTTTATCTGCTAATGTAGCCTGTTGGTCTAACCATTTAATTACATCTTGTTGTTGTAATTTATGCTTAAATTCATCAATGTTATTATTCATAAAGTTATGTTTTGCCCAGTATAAATAGGTGTTAGACATATCTAAACTAAGGCTACTTTTGCAACCCATAGCTACGGCTTGTGTTGTGGCAGTAGCTGTATAACAAAATAAGTTTAATAGGGTTTTACCTGTACTTAAGCTAGCTAGCGTTTGGCGAATTTCTCTAGAATCTAAAAATAATCCTGTATCTAAATAGTCGGTAAAATTAACTCTAGCTTTGCTGTTATTTTCAACAATAGTAAAATAATTTTTTTGCTCATCTAACTTTTCATATTGGTCAGTGCCTTTTTGTTTTTCACGCACTTTAAAAATTATTTTATTGGCATCTACGCCAAACACGCTTGGCAAAATTGATATGGCTTCATATAAACGACGTTTTGCTTTAGTTGGATTTATGGTTTTTGGTGGCTTGTATTCTGCTACAACTACCCATCTGCCTGCTTCTTGGGTTTCATAAATGTCTATTGCTAAGCAATATTCAGGGATGTCTGCATCATAAACTCGGTAAGCGGTTATTTGGTTATTTTTGACCCAGCTTTTTAAGTTTTTTATATTTTTCTTAATTCTATTAGCAACCATTTTTGCATTATCAGACTGGGCTAATTCTGGTTGTAATTGTTGTAATTGTACGGGTAAATTTGCTGCTATTTGCATGGCAGGTTGGCGATATAATTCTTGCTCTATATCTAATCTAAATAATTTACACTCCATAGCACCGTTATGAAAAGTGTGTGAGCGTTTGGCTTTTAAACCTAGATACATACCTAGTTCTTGATGGCATGTTAATACGGCAGCTTTCCAACCTTCAAATTCTAATTTAAAAAAGTCTCCTAGTAGCATGTAAACTTGTTTAACTGTATCTTCTTCGCCTAATCTTTCGCCATAAGGAGGGTTAGTTACAATTAAGCCTGATTGCCAATCACCCCATTTTCGTCCTTGTTCAATGCTCATTTGTTTTATTTCTATAATATCACTATAACCTGCACTAGCTATGGCTTCTATTGCTATATCTAATGATTTATGCGAAATGTCAGAACCATAAATTTTGGGTATATTTTTTAAACCTTTTTGCTCCCTTAGCTGTGCTTCAATAATTAGTTCTTGCCAAATATCATCATCGTGACCTAACCAAAAATTTAGTGCCATATTATTAGCTTTTGCTAACCCTGGGGCAAGGTCAGAAGCTATCATGGTAGCTTCTATTAAAAATGTGGCAGACCCACACATTGGGTCATAAAAAGTACCGCCATCTTTGGCTATTTTTGCCCAATTTGCTCTTAATAAAATTGCGGCAGCTACATTTTCTTTTAAGGGAGCAATGCCTTGTTGTCCTTCTCTGTAGCCTCTTTGGTGCAAACTATAGCCAGTTAAGTCTATGCTTAAAGTTAGTTTGTTACGATTAAGGTGTGCGTGTATTTTTAAATCAGGGTTTAGCGTATCTATATTTGGTCTGGTAGCAAATTTTTCTTGGAAATAATCGACAATACCATCTTTAACTTTTAAAGCTCCATAATGGCTATGAGTTATATCTAAGCCTTGCCCTGAGAAACTAACAGAAAATGTACTGTTGGTATTTAAATGTTTAATCCAGTCAATATTAGCTACTTGTTGGGTTAAATCATCTTGGCTATCTAATTCAATATCTAAAATAATATAATAAATATGGTTAGCTAGCCTTGTCCATAAGCAAGATCTATAACCAACTTCAAGAGAGCCATTAAAAGTTACCCCAGTAGGTTGCATTTTTACTGATGTAGCACCAAAAGACATTAATTCTTCTCTTAATAACTCAGGTAATCCTTTAGGAGTGGTGGCAAAAAACTGTGGCATTGGGGATTTCTCTAAAAAAAAGTATATTTTACTCGATTAGTTGACATTACTTTTGTAGAATAACTGCACTATGACTAAATTTATCTTAACACTTATATTATTTTTTACTTTTTTCACTCTTAGTTACGCTAAGTCTGCTAATCCTCCGCCTGTGCAAGATGACAAATCTTTTCAACTTTGGGTTAGTGAGTTTAAAAAAACAGCACTAGAGCGTGGCATTAGTGCAGAAACCTTAGACAGCGCCTTTAAAGAGGTAAAACTAAATAGTAGGATTTTAGAATTAGACAGAAGGCAACCAGAGTTTTTTAGCACCTTTTGGCAATATTTTAACCGAGCTACTTCAGAAACTAGAGTAAGGAGAGGCAAAGAAATGTATAAAAAACATTTGCCTTTATTAAGCCAAGTAACTAAAAAATACGGAGTTCCTGAAAGAATTTTAGTAGCTTTTTGGGGTTTAGAAACCAACTATGGTAGCTACACTGGTTACAATCCTATTATTGAAGCCTTAGCAACCTTAGCTTATGACCCAAGACGTAGTACATTTTTTACCTCTGAACTATTAAGTGCTTTAACAATAATTGACCGTGGTTATGTTGATGCTGCTCAAATGAAAGGTTCATGGGCAGGGGCAATGGGGCAATGCCAGTTTATGCCTAGTAATTATTTACGCTATGCGGTTGATGCTGACAATGATGGCAAAAAAGATTTATGGGGCAGTTATTATGATATCTTTCATTCAATGGGTAATTTTTTAAATATACTTGGTTGGGAGAAAGATCTAAATTGGGGTGAAGAAGTAACTTTGCCAAAAGACTTTGATTTAATGCTTGCTAACGGCAAAACAAGAAAAGACTTAGCTCAGTGGCAAGCATTAGGCATAAAATTAGCCAATGGTAAAGATATGCTAGCAACAGATAAAGAAATTATAGCTAGGTTGGTTTTACCTTCAGATTATAGAGGGCCTGCATTTTTAGTTTATAACAATTTTTCTGTTATTAAAAGATGGAATAATTCTACCAATTATGCCTTAGCAGTAGGGCATTTGGCAGATAGAATTGTTGGGCTACCTGCCTTAACCAAAAGCAGGCCTGACGATGATAAATCTTTATCGCGTGAGCAGGTTGTTGAAATGCAAACCCTGTTACTTACTAAAGGTTTGGATTTAGGTAAAGCAGACGGTATTGCAGGGCGAAAAACTCGCCAAGCTCTTCGAGAATTTCAATATAAAATTGATGTACCTACAGATGGCTTTCCTTCTTATAGGATGTTAAATATTTTGCGTGAGCATAAATAAGGCTGATTAACATGGCGGTTAATAAAGATAAAACAGAGGTGAAAAAAAATAAGAAAAAAACTGCTAAACATAAAACCCCAGCCGCCTTTGTGTTTTGGAAACTAATGTCTAAAATAGCTAAAATAAATGTAAAAAAATAGCTTACAAAATAAAAAAGTACGCCAGATGTTAATCTTAAGGAGGCTCTGAAAGCTAGCTAGAAGTGAATTATTTGGGTGGATTTTATTAATACTTTAATGCGATTGTTGCCATTAACCAGGTCGTATTTTCAGGCTCCCCTCTAGTTCTTTTATCGGTTAATATTAAAACTTCATTATCATTTTTGTCAAAAATACTAATGCTGTTAACAAAACCGCTATCAGTCGGTTTAGTGACTAGCCAAATATCGCCAAGTAAATTGGTGTTCATAACAAATTCAAAATTAGTAATTGCAATATTTATTTTTTCATTTAAAAAAATTAGCTTAGCAACCTTACCAACATAACACTGCACAGCTGCATAATTACGAGAAAACATCATAATATCTAATTGCTTTTCAACGATAGCATTAAAAAAACTAAGCAACTTTCCTACTGAAATTTTATAAGCATAGCTTTCACCAAGGGCGGCATAAACTGTAGTCGGGTCATTACCATGATACTTAAATATTTTACTAGCTTGATGAACATTGGTCATGGCAGACCATTTTGCTAGGAGTGTTGTTTTATCAATCGGTTTGGTGTATTTTGATTTTGTAAAATTTTCCGTAACATTTGGCACAGTATTTTCAATATCTGCAAATTGATCAATAAACTTTTTAAATTCAGGGTGCTGCTCAACAGTCGTAGAACAAACACGATAAACCAAATCACCATAACGACTAAAAAAGCTTAAACAAACAATATTGTCTTGCTCTATAGAATAAACAAATCGCCATTTTGCGGTAAAAAGCCTAGTGTCAATATTTGGATGAAAATGCATTAAAGTATTGCTACGGTTATGCATGTTGGCAAATTGACCTTGAACAGTGTGGGTAATTGCCCCTGCAAATAACGAAGTAGATAACCTACCCATGTTGGCTAGTTGTGTAAAAATCTGGATAAATTCTGGCTTTAACTTTTTTGAATTTTTATCTTTAATAAAGTTATTAACTTTAATCAGCGATTTAATCATTAGCAGAGTGCCATTCATAAGCTACAGTTACAAAAAAGCTCCGTGCTAAGCCATTGATGCCGCTGAAAGGCACTCTATACTCTGTGTTCATTAAGTTTTTTATACCAGCACTAACAACAAAATCATTTTTGTTAAAACCAGCATATAAACTAAATAATGAGTAGGGGTCAAAACCCATATATTGACGAACTTTGGGGAAATCCATTACATATTGTCCTTTAATTTTTACCCAATTATTCCAGTCATTATTAAATTCGTATCTATAGCTAAGACTAGTATTAACAGGTTGAGCGGCTGAGTGCACAAACTTATCCTTTGACCTAATTTGATTAAAGCTGGAGGAAAAAATAATTTCATGTTGTGGAATTGAATATATAGAATCAAATTCAATGCCCCAATTAGTCACTTCTGCAGCATTATAATATTTTAAGTAGCTTGAAAAAAAATCTCCTTCTCTATTATCAAAGTTACCAACGCTAGGGTTACATCGACCAGCATTAATACAATCTATCAATGCCGCTTGGTTTATTATGCGTCTCATATCTTTGCGATGAATAAAGTTTTTAAATTCACTATAAAAAATACCTGTAGATATTGCCAATTCGGGGGCTAGATATTTCCATAATATTTCTACATGCTTACCTTCTTCAGGTTTCATATCTATGCCACCACCCAGAATTCCTCCAAACGAGAATCTCTCCATTAAATTAGGGTTACGGTAGGTGGTATTAAGGTTTAATGAAATATTATTTCGTTCATTTAATGCATATTGCACACCAATAGCAAAAGTAGGTGATGAATATTCTCTTGACGGGGTAATGCCAGAAATACCAATTAAATCTTGAGCAACCGATACATTAGTACCGCTAAGTAATTTTTGCTTAGTTTGCCATTTATTTAATCTTACTCCGCCAAAAACTGTCCAATCACTAAACATATACTCTAGGCTTACAAATCCCGCGTAATAATTTTGCTCTGAATAGACTAAGGTTTTTGCTTTGTCGATAGTTGCTTCAGCTCCCATTTTAATTATTAGGTCATTAAGGATTAAGTCAGATCTTATATTAACTTGCTGAGAATTTAGGGTCACTCCAGTGGCATGAGTTCCTATTGCTTGAAATTGTTTTTGTTTAGCATATTTTAGATGGAGGTTACTAAGCAATCCTAAGCTGTCTTTTCGGTAAGAAATAGCATGGGAATTTCTATCCATTCTGTCGTATTGAATGATAATAGCATCAGCAATCGTTGCTCCAAACATAAGCGTCATGTCTTTACCAGTCCAGTTATTCCAATCGATATCAATAACACCATCATTACCTATTTTGGCACTGATTCTAGCTGTTAGTGATTCGGTGTTGTAACCTAAATCTTCTACTTTTAGAGCCGCTGGTTGCATACTCCCTAAAAAATTGGCACGATATACCGCTAATTTTTTATCTTTTGTACCTTTAATTCTATAATCTCTAGAGTCTGTTTTTGAATAGGATAAACGCACTCCTATCCTGCCAGTACTAGCATCAAGAATAGTAGTTGATTTTCTTGAATCGAAAGCGTGGTTATAAGTTAGTCTTTGTTGAATTCCTAAGCCTTTTTTTAAAGGGGCGGTATGGGTAATTATATTAATAACGCCACCAGCAGCACCAGGGTCATAGATTACTGCAGGGCTGCCCTTAATAACTTCAATTTTTTTAATATTAGCAATATTTTGCATGCCAGTTTCACCAGCTCCACTACGATTCATCCCTTGATTAGATAATTTAATACCATCAATTAAAGTAACGACTCTTGGGCCTCGTAAACCACGAATTTTTATTGAACTACTAAAAGAACCTAATTTAGTGACATTAACTCCAGGTATATCTTTTACTGCTTCAGCAACATTAGCAATTCCCTTTTCTCTAATAGTTTTTTCGCCAATAACATGTTTACTATAAGGGCGATAAAAAGTTTCTTCTTTGTTTTTTCGTCGCTCACTTTTACTTGGTGTTTCAACAGTGATTTCAATGGTTTTTAAGACATCATCTGCTTGTAAATGTTTAGTAGTTATAGCTAAGGGCAACAATAATAAATAAGGGATTATTTTATTGGCATTCATCGGTTAAGGTCTTTTTGGGTTTTTAAAAAATAAAAAAGCAAATCGACAATAAAATTAAATTAATCCTATTGTCGATTTGCCTTAGCACCCCAATTTTCTATTCGGGGATTAGGGTAGTATGCCTATAATAGCTTAAACCCTGTATTTATTTAATACAGGACTTAAGCTATAGCCTAGTCAACAATCCAGTTACCTCTTATACGGTTAACTTTTTGTAAAGATCCAGGTACTGCAGATTTACCTGCAACAAGATACTTAGTACCTCCGTGACCAGTAAACATTCTTAAACCAAAGAGCCCACCAGTACCAGCGAGGATATTAGTACTGCCTGCCGCTATTACATTAACAATAGTATTTGGCTTTGTCTCAATGTCAGAATCTAGCCCTAGTAGTTTTCCAGTGGTAGCATTGGTTACTTCATTGGTTAAGGAGTTCCATAGTATAACATGACCTTCATAAACACCACTACTACGAGAAGCCGTTCTTTCAAAGTACATG
>CAZJWQ010000001.1:16067-21347 GCA_964549645.1 uncultured Piscirickettsiaceae bacterium
AACATGACCTTCATAAACACCACTACTACGAGAAGCCGTTCTTTCAAAGTACATGCGTCCTTGAGTCAGGCGGGGTGGTAATACTGTTGGATTAGCCAAGGATACTTTATAAACATCATAAGCCTTGGTGCCAGAGAAAGAACTGGCATCACTAGTAGGATCCCACACCGCAATATAGATATAATTACCTACTGCAACTGGCGGAATACGATTGCCACGTAGGAATCTTAAACCTACTAGAGCACCTAACTCAGTATCAACATCTGTTTTAGGGAAGATGCCAGAAGTAGTATCTATCATCCCTTGACGCAAGTTAGTACAGCCATCACCCATTCTGCCAGGAGTACAGGTACCACCTAACTCAGCGCTACCTGTATAGGTAACTAATTCAAGAAATAGTTTACCATTTTTAACAGCTGCTAAAGAAATATGCTCTCCTAGGGTAGGATCTATCCCTGTTGAAGCATTCATATGATCAATACCATCGCCATTATCAAATACTCTAACACCAATAGTACCAGTTATTTTTAAGATTTGGGCATGTTTATACATCAAGAATTCACTACCAAAGAAAGTACCTATAGGAGAGTTAGTATCTAAGTCATAATTAATCGCAATAAAACTGGTATTGCCTTCGCTTAAGTTAGAACGCATATCTGCAAGAGAGGTGAAGAAGTTTAAGTTGCTGCCATAGCCCCCCGTGTTCATTAAGTGATGATCAGGAGTAAATATCGCAGGATATGTAACCCCAGTAACTTCATGAAGATTACTGTTAATCTTGTCATAAGCAAATATTGTTGCAGAGCCTGCTTTGGTTAGGTAAACATGCCCCGTATTTTTACCTAAGAAGAAGAAGTTGCCAGCAGCACCACCAACAACACCACCAGCAGCATTATGAAGATTAACATCGGTACAAACTAAGGCTGTAGTACATGATTGTAAGCGTTTTTTATTAGCGTCTCCTACAGGATAGATGCCGCTGGGGATGTGTGGAGCTATAAAATTAACTAATACACGATTAGTTACTCCTGTAGTGGCGTTTTTAATTAATGATAAAGTACGACCTTGGGTCATCGCCCCATCAGATAATCGAACAGTTAGCGGTAGCTGTAATTTCCCTTCAGTTGTTTCATTTCGAAGAGGATCTGCTAATGAATTAAAAGCGTTTAATTGAACATAAGAATCATTAATGTCAACTGGGTTTAAAAACATTTGTGTGGAACCATCAATTACTACAATGCCAGCATCATATAATTCGTTACCAAGAGACACTCTACTCCCTTCAAAAATGACGCTTTCAGATGCTGTATTATCAGCAGTAAATCTTTTTAATGTATGGTTAAAATAGAAATTATACTCAAAAACTCCTCCCCGTCTATCCGTTCCAGTTCGTGTTTCTGAGAGGGCACCTGGGTCTTGGAATATTCCATATGCTCTTGAAGTATAAACTATCTTATCTCTAACTTTATTTCCGCTCAATACAAAAACATTATCTCCCAATATAACATCAGTTTTTATAACTTGTTGGTGCCCCGTAGCAGTGTCGAAATGTACAATTTGGGAATTAGTAGTTTCAGGGTTGGTTACTCTATAAAATTGGCTTGCAAGAGCAGTTACATCAACTCCCGTAGGACTTATTGAAGGCAAAATGTTAATTACAGATGTTGTCGTTCCAACACCGTCACTAACTTCAACAGTCATAAAGGAAGGAACTGGAAAGTGATCAAATCCTGTAAAAGTAATTACTCCAGTTGAAGCATCAATTGTTGCACTTACCGTACCAGCGGGCTGTGCAGTTATGGAGTAAGTTAATGTGTCACCATCGGCATCTGCTCCTGCAACAGTGTAAGTTGGGTCAGCTGCTGTCGGCATTGAAATCAAAGCACCTTTCATTGTTGGAGCACTATTTATTGGTGGAGCAGTAGTTGGTGGAGCAGTAGTTGGTGGAGTAGCAGCTTGTGGAGTAGTGCCATCACCACCACCACAACCAATTAATAATGCTGACATAGCAAGCACTAAAGTTGCAGATTTTAATGCGAAAGGGGATTTATATTCCATTTTTCTATCCTGTTTTTAAGTTTAAATTTGTTTATGAAGAAGATATTCTTTACGTAAAAAATAACCATAAGTCATTTAGCTAAAAGTAATCTTAATGATATTGGTTATTATTGTCAAGAGTGTTACTGCTTATTAATGATTGAGATAGTCTTGAGGAGAATGGTTGTTATTATTTTTAAGTTAAAAATTTTACTAAAAACAGTAGCTGTAAAAAAGGTACCTTTTTATATCCAAACAAGATGTTAGATAGCAGTCAAAATTTATACTTGACAATAAAGAATAAATTGAATATAGTGTCGTTAAGTGGTGAAAAGTGGTGAAAAGTGGTGAAAAATTGTTTTTTAGAGGTATAAATTCAATTAACATGGATGCAAAAGGCAGGATGGCTGTGCCTAAGCGTTATCGTGAGTCTATAGTTGAAGCTAGTGATAGTCAACTTATTATCACTATTGATTTACACAGCCCTTGTTTATTGGTTTATACCAGTGATCAGTGGGAAGTTATTGAAAGAAAATTAATTGCATTGCCTAATATGGATCCACAAGCACGTCTTGTGCAACGCCTTTTACTTGGGCATGCTTCAGAAGTAGATATGGATGCCCAAGGTAGGCTGTTATTGCCTAATTTATTAAGAGAACATGCAAAGTTGGCAAAAAATTTAATTTTATTAGGGCAGGGCAATAAGTTTGAACTCTGGTCACAAGAAAATTGGGATTCTTCAAGGCCTGAAATGTTAAATGAAGTATCTACAGGCAAAATGGGTGATGCTTTAGCTGGGTTGAGTTTGTAAGTTTTGGCTTCTTTAAATAAAGTAGAGCATTTTCCTGTAATGCTAACAGAGTCAGTTGCTGGTTTGAATATAAAAAAAGATGGCATTTATATTGATTGTACTTTTGGTAGAGGCGGGCATAGTGCAGCAATATTAAAGCAACTTGATACTGGTAGTTTATTGGCGATAGATAAAGATCCGCAAGCTATTAAGTATGCACAACAAAATTTTAAGCAGTTAAATTTTGACATAGAGTATGGCAGTTTTGAGCAACTAGTAGAATTTTGTGAAGCAAGGGGTTGGTTGGGCAAGGTTGATGGAATTTTAATTGATTTAGGGGTTTCTTCACCACAATTAGATGATGCAGGCAGAGGTTTTAGTTTTATGCGTGCAGGCCCTTTGGATATGAGAATGAACCCAAACACAGGTTTAAGTGCTAAAGAATGGTTAGAGCAGGTTGAAGAAGTTACTTTAGGTAAAGTTTTAAGGCAGTATGGTGAAGAGAAATTTTCTGGCAGAATTGCTAGGCATATAAAAGAGGCAATTCGAGATGGTTTGCTGGTAACTACTTTAGATTTAGCTAAGGTGGTTAAAAAAGCATCTCCTAAAGTGGTTAGAAATAAACACCCTGCAACTAGAACCTTTCAAGCAATACGTATTGCGATTAATAAAGAGTTAGATGTTTTAAAATTGGTTTTAGAAAGTTCTGTAAAGGTGTTAGCTTTAAGGGGTAGGTTGTCGGTAATTAGTTTTCATTCATTAGAAGATAGAATAGTTAAAAACTTTATTCGTGACCAATCAACTATTAAGGATTTATTTCCAGATTCACCTATTTTATTAGAAGTAGTTGAACCGGTGTTTAAAAAAATAGGTAAACCTATTTTTCCATCTAAAAATGAATGTGTACAAAATTCACGTTCACGAAGTGCGGTTTTAAGGGTAGCAGAAAGAATTTAATTGTTTGTTGTGTAGTTTAGTGTGTTTATACAAGGGAAGATAACATGTCTATGAAGTTTGAGTTAGAAGAAGCGGCTGCTAATAATGCAGGTTTACCAATTATAAAAGTGATTGGTCTTGGTGGCGGTGGTGGTAATGCCGTTGAGTATATGGTGCGTTCAGATGTTAAGGGCATTGAATTTATTTGTGCAAATACAGATATTCAGGCTTTAAATAATTTAACTATTGATACTCGTATTAAATTAGGTACAGATGGCTTAGGTGCAGGAGCTGATCCTGTAAAAGGTATGGAAGCTGCTAAACAAGATATAGAACAGATAAAAGAAGCTTTAAAAGGTGCTGATATGTTGTTTATTGCAGCGGGCATGGGTGGTGGCACAGGTACTGGTTCATCTCCGGTTATTGCTAAAGCCGCTCGTGAAATGGGCATACTAACAGTGGGTATTGTTAGCAAGCCTTTTAAGTTTGAAAGAAGAGACAAAATTGCTGAAGCAGGTATTAAAGAATTAGCTGAGTGTGTAGATTCATTAATTACAGTGCCAAATGAAAAATTATTAAAAGTATTAGGTCGTGATTTTGTATTAGCTAAAGCATTTGATTATGCTAATGAAGTTTTATACGGTGCAATTCAAGGTATTTCTGAATTAGTTACTAGACCTGGTTTAATTAATGTTGACTTTAAAGATTTACGTACAGTTATGAGTGAGCAGGGCGTTGCCATGATGGGCGTAGGTTATGCAACAGGCGAAGATCGTGCCATTAAAGCAGTAGAAAAAGCTATAGCTAACCCACTATTGGAAGATATTGCAGTTGCTGGGGCTCGTGGTTTATTAGTAAATATTACTTCTGGTTTGGACTTTACTTTAGGTGAGTTTAATGATGTAGGGGATGTTATTGATAAAGTAGCTTCAGCAGATGCTAAGGTTATTATTGGTACTTCTATAGATGATTCTATGACCGATGAAGTACGTGTAACTGTTGTAGCAACTGGTTTAGATGGTAGTAGTAAGTCTGATTTAGTAAAACCAAACTTACGTGCTGTAGCGGCTAGTAAACTTGATGACAACTTAAATATTGATTCTACAGAAAATGTATTTCAATTAACTCAACCTATCGAGCCTAAAATTAAAGCAGAAGCAGTTGTGCGTGCAAAAGTAGCAGTTAATGGTAGGGGTGATGGTTTAACAGCAACAGACCCTAACTATCTAGATATACCTGCTTTTTTACGTAGACAAGCAGATTAATTTTTGTTGTTAATTATTAGTAATGGCAGAGAACCCTCCTTCCCCTAGCCTAGAGCCACTAAAATTTTTTAGTTGGCAAAGGCTGTTAATTTTGTTGTTACTTGCAGTTATTTTAATACTGATGTTGGCGATTATTAAAATTCAACATGATGTACGTTATTTAGAAACCCAGTATTCTAAGGCTTTAGTTGCGGGGGTATCTTTACATGAACAGCAAGGCAAGTTGTTATTGGAAAAGCATCATCTTAGTGC
>CAZJWQ010000001.1:21447-24677 GCA_964549645.1 uncultured Piscirickettsiaceae bacterium
TTTTTTTCAAAGAGATTCTTTAATTTTTATAATTATTTTTTGTTGTTTTATCGGTATTATTGCTAAAGCTGTTCATGTACAAATTGTTAAAGCAGGTTTTTTGGTGTCTGAAGGCAATAAAAGACAAATAAGATCTTTAGAAATACCAGCACCTAGAGGAGAAATATTTGATAGAAATGGTAATTTACTCGCTTTAAGTACCTCAGTAGATGATATATGGGTGGATCCCAAAATATTATCTTTTTATCTTGATAAAAAACAGCAACAAGCAATTTATTTGGCTAAGAAAGCAGAGCTTTCTAAAGAAGATTTTATTGACTGGAGCCGCAGATGGCAAGAAAATCTAGATTATAATTTAAACAAATATCGTCAAATGTTACGTATTTTAAATATAGCAGAGCCTGCATTAACAACTAAAATATTAGCTAATAAAAAAAGACGTTTTATGTATGTACAGCGTGGGGTATTGCCTAGAACTTCTCAAAAAATTATTGATATATCTGTAGCAGGACTTTTTATTAATAATAAATATAAAAGATATTACCCATCTGGTGAAGTAACATCCCAAATAATTGGTTTTACTAATATAGATGATAAAGGCATTTCAGGTCTTGAGAAAACTTATAATGATTGGTTAGCAGGGTCTGCTGGTAAAAAGAAAGTAATAAGGGACAGAACTGGTAGGGTTATTGAGTTTGTAAAAGATATTGAAGTAGCTAGACCAGGTAATTCATTAACTCTTAGTATTGATGGCAATATTCAATATTTACTTTATCATGCTTTAAAAAAAGCTTATGGCAAACATTTACCTGTGTCTGCTCAGTCAGTTATTTTAGATGCTAGAACTGGTGAGATTTTGGCGATGGCATCAGTGCCAAGTTTTAACCCTAATGATAGGTCACAGTTATCTGGCGGTCGTTTAATAAACCGAGTGGTGTTTGATAGAATGGAAATGGGCTCGCCTATAAAACCATTTATATTTGCCAAGGCTTTAGATAAAGGTGTTTTAAGCGTAGATGAAATAATTGATACTTCGCCTGGGCGTATTAATATACACGGTAATATTATTAGAGATGTTAGAAACTTTGGTAAATTAGATGTTACCACTATGTTGCAAAAATCTACTAATGTAGGAGTGATAAAGGTTGCGTTAAGACTGACACCCCAAGAGCAACGGCAAATGTTGGTAGATTTAGGCTTTGGGCAAAGTTTAGGGCTTTTTTTACCAGATGAAACTTTAGGTTTTATTAAGCCGCTAGCATTATGGCAAGATATAGATCAAGCATCATCTTCTTATGGTTACGGTTTTAATGCTAATTTAATGCAATTAGCTAGAGCTTATACTATTTTTACTAATGATGGTGTAGTTAAACCTTTGTCTTTGCTTAAAATTGACCCAAATCTTGCTCATAAAAAAACAGATAATGAAAGGTTGCAGCAACCAAAACAAGTAATTTCTAAAGAAGTAGCTCAACAAGTATTATTAATGTTAGAAACCGTTACCCAAAAAGGCGGTACGGCAACCAGAGCCAGTATAGATGGTTTTAGAGTAGCAGGTAAAACAGGTACTGTGCATAAAGCAAAAGCAGGTGGTTACTATAAAGATAAATTCTTATCACTATTTGTAGGAATAGTACCTGTTTCTAACCCTAGATTTATTATGGCAACAGTCGTTAATGAACCAACTAGAGGGGTTTATTTTGGGGGTTTAGTTGCCGCACCTATTTTTAAAAGTGTTATGCAAGATGTATTACGTTTAAAGAATGTTCCACCAGATAATATTACAGGTTCTAACTTATGAAAACCTTAGCGCAGATTAGTAAGTTTTTAAATATTGTTATACTTGATGATAGCACTAATAATATGCAATTTAATGACATATATTTAGACTCACAGCAAGTTGCTAGCAATAGTATTTTTATAGCAATACAAGGTCAAAATAATCACGGCATAGACTATTTACAACAGGTAATAAAAGCTGGGGCAAAGATTGTTTTTACTGATAAGCCATTTTTAAACAAAACTTCAATCAAAGTTATTTATGTAAAAAATTTAGTTGATAAACTTGCTAGCTTTTCAAATTGGTTTTATAACTACCCTAGCAAAGATATGCAGGTTATAGGGGTAACAGGTACTAATGGTAAAACCTCTGTTACTCATTATGCCGCTCAACTATGTAGTAAATATTATAAAACAGCTATTTTAGGTACGCTTGGTAATGGTGTGGTAGGTAAGCTAGTAAGCAGTGCCAATACTACTTTAGATACAGTTGCTTTAAATAGAACCTTAGCAAATTTGAATAGCCAAAAAGTTAAAATTGTATTGATGGAAGTTTCTTCGCACGCTATAGCTTTAGGTAGAGTTGTGGGGATAGAATTTAGTGCGGTAGCTTTAACCCAAGTAACAAGAGATCATTTAGATTTTCATGGCACTATTGAAGTTTATCATCGGGTAAAACAAGATTTGTTTACTAAATATAACGCTAAAATTTGGATTCTAAATATTGATGACAAGGTTGGTATTAAACTTAATGCAATGCAACCGCCAAAGGTTAATATTATCCGCTATGCTATTAAAAATAAAGCTTTAATTAATGCTAGTAATATACAGTTATTAGCTACGGGTATAGTTGCAGATATTAATATTTTAAATAATAAATTTAAGCTAACAAGCTCTTTATTTGGCAAATTTAATATAGAAAATTTAATGTGTGTTATTGGTATTTGCCAATCTTTAGCTTTACCTATAGATAAAATAATTAAGCAAATGACTAGTTTAAAAGCAATTTCAGGCAGGATGGAAGTTGTTTTAAATCAACCTGTAGTTATTATTGATTATGCTCATACTCCAGATGCTTTAGAATCTATTTTAAAAGCTGTTAAATTGCACTTAAATAAACAAAAACTGTGGCTGGTTTTTGGTTGTGGTGGTGATAGAGATACAGGAAAAAGACCACTAATGGCAAATATAGCTTGCCAATATGCAGATGAGATTATTTTAACAGATGATAACCCACGCTTTGAATTGCCCGCTAATATAATTACAGATATTATGAGTGGTATTGATACTAGTTTTAAAAACATACAATGTATTCATGATAGACAACAAGCTATAAATTTAGCAATAAAAAGTGCCAATGTTGATGATGTGATAATTATTGCAGGTAAAGGGCATGAGAACTATCAAGATATAAAAGGGGTTAAATACTCTATGAGTGACGCTAAAATCGT
>CAZJWQ010000001.1:24777-26311 GCA_964549645.1 uncultured Piscirickettsiaceae bacterium
AGAACTATCAAGATATAAAAGGGGTTAAATACTCTATGAGTGACGCTAAAATCGTCAAACTTATAAGTAACTTAGACCAAGGAGCTTTAAATGACATGGACGCTTGAAAACTTAATACTTGCTACTAATGGTAAATTAATAACAACTACAAATACGCAAATAGTTTTTACATCTATTTCAACAGACAGCAGAAATTTAGAAAAAGGTGCTTTGTATATAGCTATTAAAGGCGAAAATTTTGATGGCCATAAATTTATAGAGCAAGCCTTTGCAAAAGGAGCTGTAGTTGCATTAGTTTCTGCATTAGTTTCTGAAAATTATCCTTCATCAAATACTTTAATACAGGTAACAGATACTAGATTAGCATTAGGTGATTTTGCCAAGTGGCACAGGCAGCACATGAATTTACAGCATTTAATTGCTATAACTGGTAGTAATGGTAAAACCACCTGTAAAAGTATGGTGCAACATATTTTAACCAGTATTGCTGCCAAAAATTCTATTTTAGCAACAGCAGGCAATTTAAATAATGATTTTGGTGTGCCTAGAACATTATTAGAAATAAAGCCAGAGCATAAAATTGCAGTAATAGAGATGGGGGCAAACCAACATTTAGAAATAAACTATGTAA
The DNA here is from genome assembly GCA_964549645.1 of uncultured Piscirickettsiaceae bacterium. Classification (GTDB taxonomy): domain Bacteria; phylum Pseudomonadota; class Gammaproteobacteria; order Thiomicrospirales; family Thiomicrospiraceae; genus Hydrogenovibrio. Next base: position 25,409 of record CAZJWQ010000001.1, read on the forward strand.
GTAAACTTGCTCAACCAAATATTGCTTTAATTACTATAGCTGCTTTAGCACATATAGAAGGTTTTGGGTCGCTTGATGGGGTGGTTAAAACTAAATCAGAAGTAATGGATGGTCTATCAGCAGGTGGTACTATTGTATTAAACACAGATTCATATGGTTTTGAAACTTGGCAAAATATAGCCAAGCAAAAACAGCTAAACGTATTATCGTTTGGTAAAGCAAAAAATGCTTTATTTAGGTTAATTAACTTTAAACAAAACCTAAGTAGTTTAGAGTTTAGCTTTAGTTTTAACTCTAAAACCTATCAAGTTAATATGCCTATATTAGGTGAGCATAATGCTTTAAATGCTCTTGCCAGCATAGCAATTTGTTTTGTAGCAGGCTTTAAACTTAATGATTTATTAATGCCTTTAACAAGTTTTACAGGTGTTAATGGGCGTTTAGCACAGCTAAAATTGCCAAATGGAGTGTTTATCGACGATAGCTACAATGCTAACCCAGATTCAGTAAAGGCAGCTATTAAAACCTTATGCTCTGTTGGCGTTAAATCAGTTTTTTGTATGGGCATAATGTCAGAAATAGGCGAAACATCGGCACAAGAACATAAAAATATTGCCCAATATGCTAAACAACAAGGGGTATCTTTTTTACTGTGTTGCGGGGAAGAAACCAAGCTGATGCCTAAATATTTTGGCAAAAATGCTTTTTGGTTTGAAAACCAGCAACAATTAGCTAATGAAGCAGTTAAATTAATAAAAACTAAGCAAGTAGATAGCTGTTTAGTAAAAGGTTCTAGGGTATCTAAAATGGAAAAAGTAGTAAAAATTATTTTAGATGAACTAAATACCCTAACCCCCAAATAGAGAACTGGCATCTAGCACCAGCCCTTATTCGCTAGGCATT
>CAZJWQ010000002.1:0-2206 GCA_964549645.1 uncultured Piscirickettsiaceae bacterium
GCCAATTAACGGCAAATATTTAATCTTTGTGTCGGAATAGTGTTGCAATTCCATAGAACCCTAATTCCCGAATAGAGATTAGGGTAGAATGACTCATTAAATTTTATAAAGAGTTATAAACATGTCTATTAAAAACGCACAACTACTACCTTATATTAATAAAGAAAGCAGTATTTTGGAATTTAATAAACGGGTACTAGCTGTTACTAAAAACCCTAATATTCCGTTACTTGAAAGATTAAAATACTTATGCATTTCTAGTAGTAATTTAGATGAGTTCTTTGAAGTAAGAATGGCAAGCTTATATGAAATATCATCAGACCCTGCTGCACGTACAAAACCCGATGGCTTGTTACCTAAAAATGTAATAAAAACTCTTGCCCAACAAATTCATAAAATAGTTGAAGATCAATACTCTACCCTTAACCATATTTTAATACCGGCTTTAGAAAAAGAAGGCATTAGGTTTTTAAGGCGTAATCATTGGGATAAAAGACAACAAGATTGGACAAAGAAGTTTTTTACTGATTCGTTACAACTAGTATTAAGCCCTATGGGTCTTGACCCATCTCACCCATTCCCACGCTTGCTTAATAAAAGCTTAAATTTTATAGTATCTTTAGAAGGTAAAGACGCTTTTGGTCGTTCTAACGGTTTAGCAATTGTACAGGTGCCTCGCTCTTTACCAAGGCTTATTAAATTACCTGCTGAGGCATCTGATGGCGATAATGATTTTGTGTTCTTATCTTCCATTTTACACTCTAATGTTGCAAGTTTATTCCCTGGTATGACAGTTACAGGTTGCCATCAATTTAAATTAACCCGTAATACTAATTTATTTATTGATGAAGAAGAAATAACTGATATAAAAACAGCTTTACAGGGTGAGTTGCATGGAAGGGGTTATGGGGCAGCTATTCGCTTAGAAGTGTCTGATCAGTGCCCAAAACATATGTATGATTTTTTATTAAATCAATTTGATTTAGAAGAAGAGCAACTTTATAAAGTACACGGGCCAGTAAATTTAATCCGCTTAAACTCTGTACCTGATTTAGTAAATAGACCAGACTTATTATTTACACCATTTTTACCTCGTTTGTTAAATCAAAAAAAATCGGTTAAAGATTCATTTGCATTATTGAGTATTAAAGAACAGCCCAAGCAGTTATTTGAAATAATTGCCCAAAAAGATTTATTACTACATTTGCCTTATGATTCTTTTGCAACGGTGATAAGTTTTTTACAAAATGCAGCCAAAGACCCTGATGTGTTGGCTATACGCATGACTTTGTATAGAACAGGTGAAAAGTCATCTATTATTGACGCGTTAGAACAAGCCGCTAAAAATGGTAAGGAAGTTACTGCGGTGGTAGAGTTAAGAGCAAGGTTTGATGAAGATAACAACATAACCCAAGCCAATAGCTTACAAGATGCAGGGGTTAATGTAGTGTATGGGGTTGTTGGCTATAAAACCCACGCTAAAATGATTTTAATTATTAGACGAGAGAAGGGTAAATTAAAGCGTTATGTACATTTAGGCACTGGTAATTACCATCATATTACTAGCCGTTTTTATACAGATTTTAGTTTATTTACTGCTCACCCAACATTAACTGAAGATGTAAGTAAAATTTTTCAACAATTAACTAGCTTAGGTGATACAAAAAATTTAAAATTACTTTTACAGTCACCATTTACCTTAAAAACAGGCATGATTGCACGTATAAATCGAGAAGCTGAAAACGCTAAAAAAGGTTTGCCATCGCGCATAATTGCCAAACTTAATGGTTTGGAAGAAAAAACCATTATTGACACTTTATATAAAGCTTCACAAGCAGGTGTAAAAATACAATTAATTGTAAGGGGTATATGTAGTTTACGCCCTGGGGTAAAAGACTTATCTGAAAATATCACCGTGACCAGTATTATTGGTAGGTTTTTAGAGCATCATAGAGTTTATTATTTTGAAAATGCATCAAAAAAACCAGAGTTATATTGCTCAAGTGCTGATTGGATGAGAAGAAATTTAGACTCTAGGGTAGAAACTTGTTTTCCTATTTTAGATAAAGATAGCTTTAAACAAGTATTTGAAGAAGGTTTAGCAATATATTTAAAAGATGATGAAAATGCATGGCTATTACAAGAAGATGGTAGTTATATACAAAAAAAACAAACCAAACCAACAACTTTTTCTGCACAACAGTGG
>CAZJWQ010000002.1:2306-26253 GCA_964549645.1 uncultured Piscirickettsiaceae bacterium
TAGTTATATACAAAAAAAACAAACCAAACCAACAACTTTTTCTGCACAACAGTGGCTAATTAATAGGTTTACAGACAATGCCTAATAAGATAAAACAGAACAATATAAAAGATAACAACATAAGACTTGATAATAACTTATACGCAGCTATAGATTTAGGCTCAAATAGTTTTCATCTAATTATTATTAGACAAACCGGTCAACAAATGCAAATAATTGATCGGCATAAAGAAATGGTTCGTTTGCGTGGAGGTTTAGATAAAGATGGTTTTTTGACTAAAAACGCATTTAATACGGGCATAGAATGCTTGAGAAAGTTTGGTCAATTACTAAAAAACATTCCTTGTTATCAAGTAAGGGCGGTTGGCACTAATACCTTACGTAATGCAAAAAATAGCCGTTTATTTTTAGATCAAGCACAAAAAATATTAGGTCATAATATTGACATAATTACCGGTGAAGAAGAAGCACGGTTAATTTTTTTAGGAGTTAGTCATGGGCTACCTAATACCAAAGAATTAAGACTTATTATAGATATTGGTGGTGGAAGCACTGAATTTATTATAGGTAAAGATTTTAAACATAAACACCTAACTTCAACGGAAATGGGCTGTGTAAGTATTACCCAAAAGTTTTTTACAGGCAATAAAGTTAGTAGTAATAATATGACTAAAGCCATTAATTATTGCAGTGGAGTTCTTCGCCCACATTCTTTTAAGTTAATAAATAAAGGCTGGCAAGAAGCTATAGGTTCTTCTGGTTCAATAAAAGCTATAGATGAGGTTTTACAAGCAAGTGAGTTTACTAATGGTGAAATAACTTTAACGACAATGTTAAGTATTAAACAACAATTAATTAGTGCAGGTTCAGTAGAAAAAGCAAATTTAAACGGTTTAAAAGAAGAAAGAATACCTGTATTTATTGGCGGCTTGGTTATTTTAATAGCAGCTTTTCAAATGCTAAAAATAAATAAAATGTTAGTATCTACCAATGCTTTAAGAGAAGGTTTAATTTATGACAACCTTGGTAGGTTAAATCAAAAAGACGTGCGTGAAACAAGCATCAACACTTTACAAAACTGGTTAAAAGTAGATGAGCAACAAGTCGAAAATATTACTTATACAGCAAAAAATTTATTAAATAATTTCCAAAAAACCGAAAAGTTAAACTCTAAACATTTGCCTCTATCAAAATTATTATTATGGGCAATAAAGTTACACGAAGGTGGTATGGCTTTAAGCTATAAACGCTATAGGTATCATTCTGCTTATTTAATTGAAAACGCAGAACTAGCAGGGTTTTCACAACTAGAACAACAAGCCCTATCTTTAATGGTGCTTAATCATCAAGGCAAGTTTAATAAAAATAGTTTTGACTCTTTTGCCACAGAGCAAAAAACAAGGTTAATAAAATTAACCCTTTTATTGAGGCTAGCTATTTTATTACATAGAGGTAGAAAAAATAACCCTATTAATTTATTACTTAAAGTTAAAAACAATGAATTTACGTTGTTTTTTGAAGATATATGGGTTGAAGAACACCCGTTAACTTGTCAAGACTTAGAGCTAGAAGCTAAACAATTTGCCTTGCTTGATTTTAAGCTTAGTTTTCAACGAAGTCTTTAGAAATAGTAATGAACCAAATGAAAATCCAATTATTGAACTCTTAAGTTCTCCATTAAAATAGTCATCCAAGGGGCTGTAGCAAGAATGGTAATGGCTGACATTAAACCTGCAATTATACCTATACCAATTTGTGGTACAAACTGGCTTTGTTGTATTTTAATGTTATCAACTTGTTTTTTTACTGAACTATAGATATTTACTTGATTTTTTAATAAACTATTTAAAGTGGATATTTGCTTAAATAATAATTTCTGTTCCGCTTCGATTTGCTGACGAGACCTTATAGATTGATTTTCAATTTCTCGTATTTGTTTAGATAATTGTCCTATGGATGCATCCATTTGCGAGACTAAGTTTGTAATGGCTATTTTATCTTTATTTAACCAGTCAAATTCTTGTAAAGCCGTTTCGGCATCATTAAAATAATCATTGTCAGTAATATTTGTTTTACTATTACGACGTTGCATTGCTTGTTCAAGCAACATGCTTTTAGACCCTAAGGGTGTTACTTCTCTTAAATCAATGGGCATTATTTTCTCCAACACAGGGTAAATACATAAACAATAAGTCAAATTTTTGACACTATTTGTTTGGTTATTTATACCTAAAACACTTTTTATGCCAAAACTCTCAATGTATAATATTTTTATTAAAAACATTAGGAGAGATTTAATGAATAAGAATGATTTTATAGATTTTATTATGCAGGCTGGGGTATTGAAATTAGGCGAGTTCACATTAAAGTCAGGAAGAGTAAGCCCATACTTTTTTAATGCAGGCTTATTTAATACAGGTGGTCAGCTTGCTAAATTGGCACAAGGCTATGCAAGTGCAATAAATAATAACAAAATAGATTTTGATGTTTTATTTGGTCCAGCCTACAAAGGTATCCCGTTAGCATCAACCACTAGTCTTACTTTAGCAACTGGCTATAATTTAGATAAACCTTATGCCTTTAACCGTAAAGAAGCCAAAAAATATGGTGAAGGTGGTAATATTGTTGGGCATGATTTAGTTGGCAAAGTCTTAATAATTGACGATGTAATTACCGCAGGAACAGCTATTAGAGAAGCTATCGCTTTAATTAGTTCAGAAGGGGCAAAGCCTGCTGGGGTTATAGTTGCTTTAGATAGAATGGAAAAAGGGCAAGGAGAACTTTCAGCCATACAAGAAGTAGAAAGGGATTTTAATATCCCCGTATACAGCATAATTAATATGCAAGATATTATTAATTATTTACACAGTAAAAATGATAATAAATATTTATTAGCTATGCAAAAGTATCGTGATAAATATGGAATTAATTAGACGCTTGGAGTCTTCGCAATAGCCCAAGCTTGAATATTTAAGCTGGGGTTGCTTTTATGTAGTATTTTGGCTATTTCGTTGATAGTAGAGCTAGTCGTTATAACGTCATCAACTATAGCAATAGTATTAATATTATTTAATAAATTTTTATTAATGCTAAAAGCACCCCTTAAGTTTTTTTGCCGTTCTTTTTTAGTTAAATTTGCTTGAGAGCTAGTATCCACTGTTTTGGTTATTATATCAATAACAGGTATGTTAAATATTTTAGCTAGTTTTTTTGCCAATTCCAATGATTGATTAAAACCCCTGTTAGACAAACGCTTGGTATGTAAAGGCACGGGTATTAAGGCATCAATGTTAGAGGGGGTAATTTTTGGGGCTAATAGTTTGGCAAATATATCACTATAAAAGAGATTGCCACTAAACTTATATTGATGAATCATTTCTTTTAATACATCATTTAATAAAAAACCTACTTGAGTTTGTAGAATTATTGGTGGTTTTTGTAAGCATTTTCCACAAGTTTTGTTGCTTAAAGATAATTCTGCACAAATTGGGCAAAGCTCTTTAGCCATAATTAATTGGCTAATTATTTGCGGGGACAAATCAAAATCCCCACCATTTTTACCAGTAACCACACAAGTAGTAGGTAAAATTATTTTTTCAAGGGTCTTTAACATTTAGTTATAATACCCTCTTAAAAAGCTGTTTAGGATAAAAATGCCATTAGGTGAAATAAAACATAATTGGAAAACTAAAGAAATTAGAGAAATAATGGACTTACCATTTAATGATTTAATTTTTCAGGCTCAAAGCGTGCATCGTATGTTTTTCAATCCAAATGAAGTACAAACTAGCACTTTGGTAAATATAAAATCTGGTGGTTGTGCTGAAGATTGTGCCTATTGTTCACAATCGGCACGTAACCAAACTAATGTTGAAAAAGAACGAATGATGGAAGTACAAGAAGTTCTTGAACAGGCTCTTGTTGCCCAAGAAAGAGGAGCGACTCGTTTATGCATGGGAGCTGCTTGGCGAAATCCAACCAAAAAAGATTTCCCACGGGTGTTAGAAATGGTTAAAGTGGTAAAGGCATTAGGGCTAGAAACTTGCCTTACTCTTGGTATGTTAAACGACGTACAAGTACAACAATTAAAAGATGTAGGTTTAGATTACTACAATCATAATTTGGATACTTCTGAAGCATTTTACCCACAAATTATTACTACCCGTAGTTTTCAAGATAGATTAGATACTATTGATAAGGTACAAAAAGCAGGTATAAATGTTTGCTCTGGGGCTATTATCGGCATGGGTGAGCAGCATAAAGACCGAGCAGAAGTTCTAAAAACTTTTGGTAATATGCGTATGCATCCAAATTCCGTACCTATAAATTTATTAGTACCAATAGAAGGTACTCCGCTAGCTCATATGCGAGGTAAAACTGATTCATTTGAATTTATTAGAATTATTGCTGCCGCCAGAATAATTATGCCACAAACTTATGTGCGTTTATCAGCAGGTAGAATGTCTTTAACTGATGAAGCACAAGCACTTTGTTTTATGGCAGGGGCAAATTCGATATTTTATGGCGATAAACTTTTAACCACCGACAACCCAGAAGCAGGGCATGATGAAGCATTATTTGCTAAATTAGGTATTACAATGCAACGTAATTTAAAAGCAGAAGCAGCATCTAAAGAAATGAATGCACAAGTTACTGAATTAACTGCGTAAATATGTCAATTGTAGAGCGTTTTAAACCTGTTTTAAAACTTCGTAAACAACAACATCTTTATAGAACAAGACCTTTAGTTAGCTCTGCACAATCAGCTACTATGCAAATAGATGGTCAATTAGTAAGTAATTTCTCATCTAATGACTATCTTGGTTTAGCTAATCATCCAAGCTTAAAACAAATAATTAATAATGCCAATGAACTAAGCTATGGTTCAGGTTCTGCCCATTTAGTTACAGGGCATCATCAGCAACACCATTTGTTAGAGCAAGAGTTAGCTAGCTGGTTGGGTGTGGAGCGGGCTTTGATTTTTTCTACAGGCTATATGGCAAATTTAGCAGTAATACCCACTTTAATGCAAAAAAATGATTTAATTTTGGCAGATAAGCTTTGTCATGCCTCATTAATAGATGCAAGCTTATCATCTAAAGCACAATTAAAACGCTACCCTCATTTAGATATGACAGCTCTTGAAAAAAGATTAATACAAGCGGCACAAGTACGCCAACAAGTTTTAATTGTTACCGATGGCGTGTTTAGTATGGATGGAGATATTGCTCCATTAACTAAAATTAAGTATTTAGCTAAACAATATAACGCTTGGTTGTATGTCGATGATGCACACGGGGTTGGTGTATTAGGCAAAAATGGTAAAGGTATTTTTGAGCATTTTTCACAAGAAATTAATGACGATACTATTGTAATGGCAACATTGGGTAAAGCTTTTGGTTGTTCTGGTGCATTTGTAGCAGGTTCAAATGTTGTTATAGAGACCTTAATTCAATTTGCTAGACCTTACATTTATACTACTGCTATGTCGCCAATAAATGCCAAAGTTTGTAGGCAAGCTTTAAGTTTGGTAAAAAACGCCCATTTAGAAAGAAAGCAATTACAGAGAAATATCCAACAATTTAAACAAGGTATTGTAAAATTAAAACTTAGCTTAATTATTTCTGCAACACCAATACAGGCTATAATCTTAATAGAAGCTAAAACAGCTGTTATCTGGTCAGAAAAGTTAAAAAAATTAGGCTTTTGGGTAGGTGCAATTCGTCCGCCAACAGTACCTAAAAATACAGCACGTTTAAGAGTAACACTTTGTGCATCACACACAAGTAAACAAATTGATGATTTATTAACAGCGATTAAGTCTATAGGGCACCTCTAAAAACTTAAGCACCATAAACCTAAGCACAATTTATGAAACGCATAAAACAGCACCTTTTTCACTCAAAAACTCGTAAAATAGCTCACTATTACCCTCCTTTTTGGGTAAAAAATGCACTATTTTCTGCATTCCCTAAATCACACTTAGGTATTTAAAGGTACCCTATATGAAATTAAATACAATAGTTATTCCATGTTTACAAGATGTTAATGCACCAAACCTTACCTTCATACACGGCTGGGCGGCAGAAAGCACTGTGTGGCAAGAATGGGTTACAGATAGTTTCTCTAATAATTACAACATTACTTTAATAGATTTACCAGGTTCAGGCAATAGCCCAACAATTAAGAAATCTAAAAATATAGAAGATGAATGGTTAGAGCTGTTGGCTGAAGCTTTACCTGAAAAAACTCATTTATTAGGTTGGTCGTTAGGTGGATTACTTGCTCAAAAATTAGCCTTTCAATACCCTAATAAAATTACTAGCCTAGTGTGCCTTGCCTCTACTCCAAGGTTTACCCAAAATGATGGCTGGAAACGTTCAGTTAGCCCTAAAATAATAGCTGATTTTATTAAATCAGTAGGTATAGAAGTTAATGGATTATTAAAAAGATTTTGGCAATTACAATTGCAAGGCTCAGATAATTCACGACAACTAATGAAAGAATTAGTTAAGCACATGTCAAAACGAAAAATACCAAAAATCATCCCGCTTAATCAAGGTTTGATTTTATTAAAAGATATGGATAATCGTGATATTTTAAAGCAAATTACCCAGCCAACACTATGGTTGCTAGGTGAAAAAGACCCGCTTATTCCACAAGCAATACGGCTTAATTTAACTAGTTTACAACCATTTGCTCAAGTTGAAATTATTGAAGGCTGTAGCCATATTCCATTTTTCTCCCACCCCAAGCAAACAGCTGATATTTTATTAAAATTCTGGTCTAAGTAAATAAATAGTGCAACATTTTAATAAAAAAAATATTCAAGCTCATTTTGACCATGCCGCAGTTAGTTATGATGAAGCGGCGGTTTTACAAAAAATGGTTGCCAAGCATTTACAAGAAAGGCTAGATCTAACAACAGTTAAACCCAAAATAGTTTTAGATATGGGGGCGGGTACAGGTATCCTAACTAACAAAGTTATACAGCAATACCCAAAAGCAAAAATTATTGCAATGGATTTATCTAGCTCAATGCTTAGCAAAGCTAAACAAAATTTAGCACACAGTAATCTACTTAAAAAGGTTTTTACACCAAAATCAACTTATTTTATATGTGGCGATGCTAATGCAATTCCTCTAGCCAGTAATAGCGTAGACTTAATTGTATCTAATTTAATGTTGCAATGGTGTGATGATTTAGATGCTGTTTTAGCAGAATTTAGAAGAGTATTAAAACCTGAAGCACTGTTAATGGTAACCTCTTTTGGGCCAGATACCTTAAAAGAATTAAGAAAAGCCTGGGCAGAAGTTGATAATCAAGAACATGTTAATACATTTATTGATATGCATGATTTTGGCGATGCTTTAATTAGAAATGGTTTTGGGCAGCCAGTAATGGATGTAGAAGATTTTATTCTAACCTATCAAAAACCAATAGGAGTTTTAAAAGATTTAAAAGCGATAGGAGCAACAAATGCCTCTAAAGGTCGTAGTAAAGGGTTAATGGGTAAGTATCTTTTTAGTGCAATGTTAGATGCTTATGAAAAACAAAGAGTAAACGGTTTAATTCCCGCTACTTTTGAAGTAATGCATGGGCATGCTTGGGCTAGCCCTGAAATTGTTAAAGGGCCTAATCGTGACAGATCGCAAGTGTATGAAATTAGTCTTGACGAATTTGGGCGTCTCCCTAGCAAAAAACTATAACCCTAATCCCTAGATAGAGAATTGGCATCTAGCACCAGCCCTTATTCGCTAGGCATTCACAAAAAATGCCCGCTTAACCTTTGGGTGAAGCTAAGATTTTTTGCAAACGCCTAGCAAACAAGGGCTAGCACTATATATCCAATCTCTATCTAGAGATTAGGGTAAAAAACATTTGACATTTATATTAAAAAGCATACAATTCCCTCCTTTCAGGTTGTAGATTTTAAAGTAGTTTAAATTATACAACCTCGATCCCTCCCTCTTATTGCCCGTTAAAACAGTATTAGGACTTTTTACATTGATTGTAATTAGATATGGATTATTTAAAAAGATTTAGGATAAAGTAATGAAAACATTTGTTGCAAAACCTGCAGAAGTAAAACGTGATTGGTACGTTGTAGATGCAGAAGGAAAAACATTAGGTCGTTTGGCGGCCGATATAGCTAGCCGTTTACGTGGTAAGCATAAAGCAGAATATACTCCGCATGTAGATTGTGGTGATTATATAGTTGTTATTAATGCAGGTAAAATTACAGTTACTGGTAATAAATACAAAAATAAACTATACCATCACTCTACAGGTTATATTGGTAACTTAAAGACTACTAATTTTGAAAAGCTAGTAACAGAACATCCTGAACGCCCAATTCAAAAAGCCGTAAAAGGAATGTTACCTAGAGGTCCTTTAGGTAGAGTTATGCTAAAAAAATTAAAAGTATTTGCAGGTTCAGAGCATACGCATATTGCCCAGCAACCTAAAACATTAGATATATAAAGGAAAAGCAATGGCAACAGAAAAATTCTACGGAACAGGTCGTCGTAAAAGCTCAGTAGCTCGTGTATTTTTAACTGTAGGTACAGGTAAAATGACAGTTAATGGTCGTGACATAAATAAATATTTTGCTCGTGATACAGATTTAATGATAATTAACCAGCCACTAGAAGCAACTCAAAATATTGAAAAGTTTGATGCTTATATTACAGTGTCTGGTGGTGGTACTACTGGTCAAGCAGGAGCGGTACGTCATGGTATTTCTCGTGCATTACTAGTGTTTACAGAAGAAAATCGTTCACCGCTACGCGAGCGTGGTTTATTAACTCGTGATGCGCGTCAAGTTGAGCGTAAAAAAGTTGGTTTCCGCAAAGCACGTCGTCGTCCACAATTCTCAAAACGTTAATTTTACCCTTTTATTTTACTTTAAAAGCCTGCTTAAAGCAGGTTTTTTTATACTTTTTTAATGTTACCCAAATCCACGCATAGAGAATTGGCATATAGCAGCAGCCCTTATTCGCTATGCATTCACAAAAAATACCCGCTTAACCTATGGGTGAAGCTAAGATTTTTTGCAAACACCTAGCAAACAAGGGTTAGCACTATATATCCAATCTTTATGTGTGGATTTGGGTATTACAGAGGATAATAAATAATGAATAGGCGTAAAAAAATACTTAAAAAAATTAATGATAAAAGTAAAAGAGCCCATGCACGAAAATATCCAAAAAATAAGCCAGCTTATATTACAAAAGCAGAACAAGCGGCAATAGAAGCTAGCAAACCTAACAAATGAGCTAAATCAATAGCTCTACTTCTTATCGAATATAATTAAATTTTTATAAACTTAAAAAGTAATTTGTGGGATAATTCAATACACTTAATTAAAGGTTACTTAAAATGGACGATAATAAAAAGAAAGCTCTTGATGCTGCCTTAGGACAAATTGAAAAACAATTTGGTAAAGGTTCTATTATGCGCATGGGCGACAAGTCTGTTTCTCTTGATATTCAAGCAGTTTCTACAGGATCAATCGGCTTAGACATTGCTTTGGGTATTGGTGGGTTGCCGCGTGGGAGAGTAGTAGAAATTTATGGTCCAGAATCATCAGGTAAAACCACTTTAACTCTACATGTAATTGCAGAAATGCAAAAAATAGGCGGTACAGCGGCTTTTATAGATGCCGAGCATGCTCTTGACCCTATTTATGCTGAAAAATTAGGAGTGAATTTAGATGATCTATTAGTTTCGCAACCTGATACAGGTGAACAGGCTTTAGAAATTACCGATTCATTAGTTCGTTCTGGAGCGGTTGATATAATTGTAATAGACTCAGTAGCCGCTTTAACTCCAAAAGCAGAAATTGAAGGTGATATGGGTGATTCTCATATGGGATTACAAGCTCGTTTAATGTCGCAAGCTCTACGCAAATTAACTGCTAATATTAAACGCACTAATACTTTGGTTGTTTTTATTAATCAAATCCGCATGAAAATTGGCGTTATGTTCGGTAACCCTGAAACTACCACTGGCGGTAATGCTTTAAAATTTTATGCATCGGTTCGTTTAGATATTCGTCGTATTGGGGCGATTAAAAAAGGTGATGAAATTTTAGGTAATGAAACCAGAGTAAAGGTAGTTAAAAATAAAGTAGCCCCACCGTTTAAGCAGGCAGTGTTTGAGATTCTTTATGGGCAAGGTATTTCTCGTGAAGGGGAAGTTATTGATTTTGGGGTTAAAGAAAATTTAATCGAAAAATCTGGCTCTTGGTATAGCTATCAAGGTAAAAAAATTGGGCAAGGTAAAGATAACGTACGTAAGTTTTTAAAAGATAATCCAGAAATTTATGAAACTTTGCAAGTACAAATTAAAGAAAAGCTATTGCCATCAGTAGATAGCGACAATAAAGATAAAAAACCATAGCAGTATAATTTTGGATTCATTAGCTGATGTTGAAAAAGAAATTATAAAAACTATTGAAGCACGAGCTATTTACCTTTTAGCAATGCGTGAGCATGGGGTAAAAGAATTAGCCTATAAACTGAATCAAAAATTTGCCTATTTTGCTCTTAAAAATCTACCTATATTGGTGGATTTTGTCATTTTAAAATGTCAAAAAAATAACTCATTATCTGATGATAGGTACATTGAAAGTTATGTAAGAAATTCTCTTGAAAAAGGTCAAGGTTATTATAAAATAAAAAAAGCCTTACAAAATACCACAGATGCTGAAGATTTAGTTTTATCTTATCTTAGTTTAGATGAGGAAGTTTGGGTGGAAATGGCTCAACAAGTTTTACAAAAAAAATATGGCAGTGAATTTAATAAAAACACCCCAAAAGAACAGGCTAAAAAAATGCGATTTTTGCAATCAAGAGGTTTTAGTCAAAGCCAAATATGGCAAGCATTTAAGGAACACACACTATGACCAGTGCAGAACTCAGAAAAGCATTTATAAACTTTTTTGAACAGGTTGACCATAAAGCTATACATTCAAGCTCGGTTGTGCCTGCAAATGACCCAACTTTATTATTTACTAATGCAGGTATGGTGCAATTTAAAGAAACTTTTTTGGGGCAAGAAACCCGCAATTATAACCGTGCAGTAAGTGTACAGCGTTGTATTCGTGCAGGTGGTAAGCATAATGACCTTGAGAATGTTGGTTACACAGCAAGGCACCATACTTTTTTTGAAATGCTTGGTAATTTCAGTTTTGGTAATTACTTTAAGCGTGAAGCCATTAGCTATGCTTGGCAATTTTTAACTAAAGAGCTAGGTTTGCCAGCAGAAAAACTATGGGTAACTGTATATGATAAAGATCAAGAGACAGAAGACATTTGGTTAAAAGAAATGGGCATAAGCCCAGATAGATTTTCTCGTTGTGGAACAAAAGACAACTTTTGGGCAATGGGAGATACTGGTCCTTGTGGGCCTTGTTCAGAAATTTTTTATGATCATGGTGAAAAAATAGCAGGCGGGCCACCTGGTAGCCCAGATGAAGACGGTGATAGATACATAGAGATTTGGAACTTAGTGTTTATGCAGTTTAACCGTTATGCGGATGGTACTTTAACCCCATTACCAAAACCTTCTGTTGATACAGGCATGGGTTTAGAGCGCCTTGCTGCCATTTTACAAAAAGTACATAATAATTATGATATAGACTTATTTAAAGCAATAATTAAAAAAGCAGCCTCATTAACAGGCGAAAAAGATTTAACAAATAATTCTTTAAGAGTTATTGCCGACCATATTCGCTCCTGTTCATTTATTATTGTAGACGGTGTATTGCCTGCTAATGAAGGGCGAGGTTATGTATTACGTCGTATTATTCGCCGTGCTATTCGTCATGGTTATAAGTTAGGTAAAACAGAGTTGTTTTTTAATCAGTTAGTGCCTGTATTAGCAGAGCAAATGGGCGATGCTTACCCAGAATTGGTTGTGGCGTCTGCTAATGTAATGCAAGTGTTAAAGCAAGAAGAAACGCGGTTTGCAGAAACCTTAGACAAAGGCATGAAAATTTTAGAAGCAGATATTGCTAATTTAACCAATAAAACCATTTCAGGTATAACTGCTTTTAAACTATATGATACCTATGGTTTTCCGCTAGATTTAACTGCCGATGTAGCGCGTGAGTGTGGTTTAAGTGTTGATGAAGTCGGTTTTGAAGTAGAAATGGAAGCCCAGCGACAAAGAGCTAGAGCTGCCAGTAATTTTGGTTCACAAGCTCAACAAGTTAGTTATACCAAGCAAACTCAGTTTATTGGTTATGATTGTGATGATGCAGATGCAACAGTTGTAGCAATTTTTGTAGATAGTAAAAGTGTTGAGTCTGTTAAAGAAGGCTCTAATGCCACAGTTATTTTAGATAAAACTACTTTTTATGCAGAATCTGGTGGTCAAGTAGGCGATAGTGGTAGTTTAACCAAAGGTATGAATAGCTTTCATGTTGATGACTGCCAAAAGCAGTCAAATACTTTTTTGCATAACGGTAAAGTAACCGCAGGAACTATAAAAGTAGGGCAAATTTTACATGCTCAAGTAAATGTGGCAGATAGGCGTGCATCAGAAAAGAATCATTCAGCAACTCATTTATTACACTCTGCATTACGAGAAATTTTAGGTACTCATGTACAACAAAAGGGTTCTTTAGTTAATTCTACAAGGCTAAGGTTTGACTTTTCACATTTTGAACCAATTAATAAACAACAATTGTTGGCTATCGAAAAATTAGTTAACTTAAATATAATGAACAATACTCCAGTAGTCATTGAAGAAATGGGAATTGAAGATGCTAAAAATAAAGGGGCTATGGCACTCTTTGATGAAAAATATAGTGAGCTAGTAAGAGTGGTTGATATGGGAGAATTCTCTATAGAACTTTGTGGTGGAACTCATGTTAATAATATCGGCGAAATAGGTCCTTTTCGTTTAGTGGCAGAAACAGGTATCGCCTCTGGTGTGCGTCGTATTGAAGCACTAACAGGTTTGAGTGCTTGGGATTTAATTTATCAAACCGATAAAACTTTAAATGATATTGCCAGTTTAGTTAAAGCAGATGTTAAACAAGTTACCACAAAAGTAAGCCAATTAGTGGCAGAGCAAAAAAGCACTGAGAAGCAATTAAAACAACTACAAGTAAAAATGGCATCTTCACAAGGAGATGAAATAGCTAATTCAGCAGTAAAAGTGGGTGAAGCAAATATTTTAGCGGCTAAACTTGACGGAGCAGATATAAATACTCTACGTGAAACCTTAGATAAACTAAAAAGTAAGCTAGCCCCAGCTGTAATTGTATTAGCCTGCGTTGATGGTGATAAAGTTAGCTTAGTGGCAGGGGTTTCTAAGCCATTAATAGGCAAGTTTAAAGCAGGAGAGCTAGTAAATCATGTTGCCCAGCAAGTGGGTGGTAAAGGTGGTGGTCGCCCAGATATGGCGCAAGCTGGTGGCAAAGACCCTAGTAAATTAACAGCCGCTTTAGCGTCAGTAAAAATATGGGCAGAGAGTAAGTGAAATGGCATTAATAGTACAAAAATATGGCGGTACTTCAGTTGGTAGTGTTGAAAGAATTCAAAATGTAGCCAATAAAATTTCTAAGTTTGTCAAAGAAGGGCATCAAATTGTAGTGACAGTTTCGGCGATGAGCGGTGAAACAAATCGTTTAACTTCAATGGCAAAGATTATTGCTGAAAATAACCCCAGCACTAGAGAAATGGATGTTTTATTAACTACTGGTGAGCAAGTAACTATTTCTCTACTAAGTATGGCTCTACAAAATATTGGGCATGAAGCGGTATCATATACAGGTTGGCAAGTACCAATAACTACTAATAATATACACTCTAAAGCACGTATTGAAAATATAAATACCGATAAAATAACCGCACAATTAAATTTAGGTAAAGTTGTGGTGGTAGCAGGTTTTCAAGGTATATCTGTAGAAGGTCAAATAACCACATTAGGTAGAGGTGGTTCAGACACTACAGCAGTAGCGTTATCGGCAGCTTTAAAAGCTAGTGAGTGCCAGATATATACAGATGTAGACGGGGTTTATACTACTGACCCACGAGTTGTGCCAGAGGCTAAAAGACTAGCCTACATAACCTATGACGAAATGTTAGAAATGGCAAGCTTAGGTACTAAAGTATTGCAAATTCGCTCAGTAGAGTTTGCTAGTAAATATAAAGTTCCCTTACGAGTGCTTTCTTCAATGAAAGACGGCGGTGGCACACTATTAATATCAGAGCAAGATTTTGAAGGATTAAATATGGAAAAACCACTAATTTCAGGTATAGCATTTAGCAGAGATGAAGCAAAATTAATGATTTTAGGCGTGCCAGATAAGCCTGGTGTAGCATTTCAAATTATAGGCCCTATTTCCGATGCTAATATAGAAATAGATATGATTATTCAAAATCAAGGTCATGATGGTACAACAGATTTTACCTTTACTGTTGCCAGAGCCGATATAAATAAAGCCAAAGTAATACTGAGTAAAACCGCCGACAAGCTTGGGGCAAGAGAAATTACCGCTGATGATACTATAGTTAAAGTTTCGATGATAGGTATAGGAATGAAGTCTCACTCTGGCATAGCTAGTACCATGTTTAAAGTATTAGCAGACAATGAAATAAATATTCAAATGATAGGCACTACAGAAATTAAAATATCAGTAGTAATTAATGAAGAACAATTAGAAACCGCAGTACAAAAATTGCATAAGGCTTTTGAGTTAGATAAATAATATGGTGCGTAAATATAGTTATTTTATATATTTTTTGTAAGATTATTTAGTTCTGAACTTTAATAGCTTGTGTCGGAATAATGTTGCAAGCTCAGATGGGGTAAATGTTCCATGCTATAATACCCCAATTCTCTATTCGGGGATTAGGGTAATACGCTACATATACAATTTAATTGCTTTACTTATTAGGTAGTTTAATGAAGTTTAAGAAATATCAAGTAGGTAGTTTGTTTGCTGGGGTAGGCGGTGTGTGCCAAGCCTTTAAAAATTCGTCGTGCGAAGTTGTTTGGGCTAATGAAATTGATGAGAGTGCTTGCTCCACATATAAGTTAAATCATAAATCAACTTTGTTAATTGAAGATGATATTAAAAATATTTCAAAAAAAAACTTAAATCGCATTGATATATTAGTTGCAGGATTTCCGTGTCAGCCGTTTTCTCAAGCAGGTCACGGGAAAGGGTTTGATGATGACAGAGGAAAGCTTTTTTTTGAACTAATCAGATTGTTAAAAGAGCTAAAGCCAAAGGCATACCTTTTAGAAAATGTTAAAACACTAGCGACGCATGATAATGGAAATTCTTTTGACCTTGTTAAAAAAGAGTTAAAAGATGCGGGCTACTCATTTATCCCTTTTATTTTAAATGCTTCAGATTATACAAACATCCCTCAAGGTCGCCAAAGGATATATATTGTTGGTTTTAAAGGTGAATCAAACTTCACCTATACTAAACCAATTAAAATAAATGACATTATAGAGGTTAATTGTAAATTATCAGCATCATTTAAGATCCCTTTAAAAACCAAAAAGCATCCTAAAAAAGTAAAAGAATTCTTTGAGACAGC
This sequence comes from uncultured Piscirickettsiaceae bacterium, assembly GCA_964549645.1. Classification (GTDB taxonomy): domain Bacteria; phylum Pseudomonadota; class Gammaproteobacteria; order Thiomicrospirales; family Thiomicrospiraceae; genus Hydrogenovibrio. Next base: position 17,877 of record CAZJWQ010000002.1, read on the forward strand.
CACCGTACTTGAAAGTGATCTTTATAATAATTTTGATAATAAAATTCATAAGCGAGTTATCGATGCAGTAGTAGATAATTCAACTGTTTATCAATATAGAAGGTTCTATGTTCGCGAAAACAAGTCAAATGTATGCCCAACCTTGACAGCAAATATGGGTGGAGGTGGGCATAATATCCCTATTGTATTAGATGACAACTTTGATTTCCCTAGACGGTTAACTCCTAAAGAATGCTTTAATCTGCAGGGCTTTCCAAAAGGGTTTAAATTGCCAACGAATATAGCAAGAGGGCAACTATACAAACAAGCAGGAAATTCTGTAGTTGTTCCAATGGTTGAGAGGATTGCAAAAGAACTAGTAAGGGTTTTAGATGGAAATAGAAGCTAAAGAAACTCCACCTAATGTAAGTAACTTCGTAAAATCTTTAAGGGATGTTGGTTATACTTTTGAAATAGCTGCTGCAGATGTTTTAGATAACTGTATTTCAGCTGGTGCGAGCAATATATCAATTTATACCGTTCCTGAACCTGAGCATATTTTCTGTATGCTTGATGATGGGTCTGGAATGTCTGAAAATAAGCTTGTTGAGGCTATGCGATTAGCCACTCAAAATCCTGAAGAAGAAAGAGACGCAAAAGATCTAGGGAGATTTGGTCTTGGTTTAAAAACAGCATCATTTTCCCAGTGTAAAAGACTAACGGTAATTACAAAAAAGGATACTTTAATTTCACTTCGCCAATGGGATTTAGATTATATTGCAACACAAAATAAATGGATGCTCATTAAACCACGACTTGATGACTTTAAAGAGATTCCATTATTTCAAGAGCTTCAAGACTTACAGCATGGTACACTGGTTATTTGGCAGGAAATTGATAGACATACCGAGGAAGGGTTTTCTAGCCTAATTGACAGTTTAAGAAGCCATTTATCTTTAGTATTTCACCGGTTTCTAGAAGGTGAGAACAATTTTTCACGGCTGAGAATAAAAATCAATGACAATCAAGTCAAAGCCTTCAATCCTTTCAATAAAAATCATGCCGCTACTCTTAAAAAGCCAGATGAAAAAATAAACATATATAAATCACCTATCATTATTACCCCTTTTATCCTGCCACATCATTCTAAAGTGAGTCAGCAAGAGTGGGATGATTATGCTACCGAAGAGGGTTATATAAAGTCACAAGGCTTCTACCTATATCGAGCTAATAGGCTTTTAATTCATGGGACATGGTGGGGGTTACACAAAGCTTCTGATGCACATAAGTTAGTTCGGATTCGAATAGATATACCAAATAATCAAGATGAACTTTGGGGAATTGATATAAAAAAATCTAAAGCAAGTCCTTTACCCGAAATTAAAAAGGATTTACGCAGAATTATTGGCGAAACAACAGCATTAGGCTCTAGACCCTATACTGGTCGAGCAAGAAAAATTAAAGATAAATCCATTATTAGGTTTTGGGATCTAGTTCCAAAGAATGAAGTAATGCACTTTGGCATTAATCGTGATCATCCAATTTATAAGGAGCTTTTAAAAAGTTTCTCTGAAACAGAAAGTTACTTATTAGAAACATACCTTAAGAGCTTGGAAGCCTATTTGCCCATTGAGTCAATTCAAGCAGAGCTACAGAAAAACCCACATGACATTAATCAAGATAATGCACTAACACTTGAAGAAATAAATGACCTTGCAGATAAACTAAGAAAGACAGGACTTGACCCTGAGTATATAGAGCGCTTACTTAAAACAGAGTTATTTAAAGATAGAAAGGAGTTGTTTGAGAATGAGTAGTTATCAGAAAATAAAAATCCATATCTTTGGCAATTTACAAAAAAAACAGGAAGTGAAAGCATTAACTTCTGAGGCGATTAAACGTGAAATTGACAATACAAAGCTATTAATTTCCAATATTGGCTTAGTTAATTTTGCACTAGTGTTATCTGAGCCGAGTATTAAAGATCCTTCCAATGATGATTGGAGAAGAATGGAGAGAGAGCTTGAAACACAATTTAGTGTAGTAAGTAAAGAAGGCATTTTAATTCAAGGACTAGAGCAAAAAGACAGGGATACTACTTGGTGGACTGGGAAAATTTCACAAGAACATGATACTTATTACTGGGATAGATTTGAAAAATTTTTAAAAAAGTCATTACCTGAAGATGTCGTAAGAACAATCAATATTGATACTGATATTATTATGAATAATATTGAAAATCCTGAAGATTCAGACATTAGACAATATGATATTCGTGGAATGGTCGTAGGTCATGTGCAATCAGGAAAAACAGGTAATTACTCTGCATTAATCTGCAAGGCTGCAGATGCAGGTTATAAATTTATTGTAGTAATTGCGGGCGGTATTAACAATTTAAGAGATCAAACCCAAGCAAGGCTAAACGAATCCTTCATAGGTAGAGATAAAGGTAAGCCAGTTGGTGTTGGATTAGGTGATCCAGATTTAAGCAAGCTCCCTATAAGTTTAACTACTGTAGAAGCTGACTTTAATAAACAAGATGCAAATAGAAATTCCCAGTCATCTAATTTTGATAATACAAGTACCCCCATTTTATTAGTGATCAAGAAAAATACTAGCACTTTATCAAGTGTAATTGAGTGGCTCGAAAATCAGTATGGAAATAGAATTGCCAAGCATGGAATGCTAATGATAGACGATGAGTCTGATTACGCATCCATCAATACCAATGATGAAGATAATCCTACAACTATTAATAGAAAACTTAGGCATATACTTAGTTTATTTGAAAAGAGAACCTATGTTGCATACACCGCTACGCCTTATGCAAATATATTTATAGACCATGAAGCAAGTAATTATATGCAAGGGAATGATTTATTCCCCAAAGATTTTATATATGCTTTAGATGCTCCGAGCAATTATTTTGGGGCAAGAAAGGTTTTCCTTGATACTAATAGAAAACATTTAGTAGCACTTGATGATCATTTAGATGATATTCCTCGTGTACACAAAAAAGATTGGTTACTACCTTCAATCCCAGAAAGTCTATATGAAGCTATGAGGGTTTTTGTGATCAATGTGAGTATTAGGGGCATTAGAGGCCAAGAAAACAAACATAATAGCATGCTAATTCATGCGACTTTATTTACAGATGTTCACAAAAAATTTGCACGTCACGCTGACGACTATATTTCTAAGGTTAAATCTCACATTAATACCTATGGAAAGCTAAATGATGCTGTTGAAAAAAGCTATATTATTCAACAGGTAAGAAAGACTTATGAACTAAGGTATTCTGAACTAGACCCAGAAGAAAAACCTCAATGGCAAGAAGTATTGGCCAGCCTTTGTAACATGATAAAGACTGTTGTAGTCAGAGAGGTTCATAAAGATAAAATTGTACCATTGGTGTACCGCGATGATAGACCAACAAATGCCATTGTTGTGGGAGGAACAAGCCTTTCCCGTGGATATACCTTAGAGGGATTGAGTGTTAGCTACTTTATAAGGAATACTATTTTTTATGATACTTTAATGCAAATGGGAAGGTGGTTTGGTTATAGGCCAGGTTATGAAGACTTATGTAGAATTTATATGTCTGAAACAATGATAGATAATTTTTCACATATCATTGAATCAACAGAAGAGCTAATTGATGACTTCAAGCTGATGGCCGAAAATAATCAAACTCCGAATGAATTTGGTTTAGCGGTAAAGCAGCATCCAGATAGCGCGCTGCAAATAACCGCTAGGAATAAACAAAAAAATATCAAAGAATTTTCTTTCAATATGAAGTTGGACGGTAGGTTAAAGGAAACAAATTGGTTGCCTTCTTCAAGAGAATATAAAAAGCAAAATTTAGTTACTATCGAAAAAATCGTAAAAAAGTTAAACAATTATAGTAAAGAGAAAATAGCGGGGCATTTTTTATGGAGAGGTATTGATAAGAATTTAGTATTGGCATTTCTTAATGATTTTAGAATTTACCAGACGGATGCTCTAGGTATATCTGAACGAATGCCAATATCTTTTATTAAAAAATATGCTGAAGATAATAAAGGCTGGGATGTGGCTCTTTATGGAGGAAAGGGGAAAGAAGACTTGCTGGGGATAAATCGAGAAACAAGGACTGCAAGGGCAAAAGATAAATACATAGAAATTAGACAAATTTCTACAGGAAACTCAGAATCTATAGCCCTAAAAAAAGACCTACGAAAAAAACTAGGAAGTAATCGAAGGGAGACCAGACAACACATGAAGAGCCCACTTCTAATGTTACATATTTTTGAAACGAGCCTCGATGAGCGCTTGGCAAGCTTTGGAGCGAGCTTCCCTGGGGATGTACTTTCTCAAGGCAAAACGGTCAGCATAATGATTAATACTGTATATTATAATAACTTGTTAGGCGAGATTGACAGAGAGGAGAATGCAGATGACAAGCGCTAATAACCCATGGAAAGATATGCAAGAGTCATCTCGAAGACGAGTTGACAATTTGTCGGATCATAATATTTTCTGGATTACAGACTTAAAAGGGAGCTATGGTTTCTGTCTACAATCAAAGAATACATTTAACAATACAGATTCAAAGTCATACCTCAAAGGCATCAATATTGTAAAAAGAAACTCTGCTGAAGATATTGGAGAATTATTCTTACTGCTAAATCAAAAAGAAGATTGGCCAATTTTTTTATCATTGTGTAATGATTTAGTTTCAATGACGCACCGATATGATGATGACTTAGCTATGATAAGTGCGGTAGAGATTAGACTAAACCGTTGGCAGCAGTTGTTAAAGCTTGATTCATTAAATGAGATGAGTCAGAAAGCTCAAATGGGACTTTATAGTGAACTAACATGTTTACTTGAAATGGTTATTCCAAAGTATGGCGTAAGTCAGTCTATTACTGCTTGGGTTGGTCCTGATTTTGACAAACAAGATTTTTTATTGGACAACGCTATCTTTGAAGTAAAGTCTTATAAAACATCAAAGGGTGAAGTCGTTAATATTTCTTCCGTAAATCAGTTATACAGTGAAAAAATTCCTCTTTATCTACTTACCTATGGTTTAACCATTTCAGAAAATGGCACTTCTATAAACGATCTCGTTATGGTGATTAATGAACTATTAGAGTCAGAGGTAAATGATTTTAAAGACCAGTTTGACAGTAAGCTAATGGAGTATGGGTATATACCAGAATTAGCAACAAAGCCTTTAATAAAATTTATCGTCGATAAAAACAAAGGCTATTTAGTGTCGGACTCTTTTCCTAAGCTTGCTCCTACATCATTAGCATCTGAAATTATTAGTGTTAAATATTCAATTGATATGCTTTTGTGTGAACAGCATGAAATTGACTTATCTACAATATTATAGAGAGCTATATGATTGATTTAGAACAGTTTCACCAAGACTTCATTCAAACAATTTTAACTGATGCCGAAAGTCGCGGACTTTTACGACCTCAAGCTTTTTTTGAAAATGTGTGTGAGGAATTGATTCTTTCTGGGGACTTAACCAATAACTATACTGCCGCAGATTATCAAAAAACAGGCTTAGAAGTGCATGGGTATGACTTTGATGATGAACGCGGAATATTATCATTATTAGTACATGAGTTTTTTCAAGATGATGAAATTAATACACTGACAAAGTCTCAGATTGATACTAAATTCAAGAGACTAAAAACATATTTCAGTCGCTCAATAAGAGGTTTACATAACGATTTAGAAGAAACACATGACCACTATTCAATGACTTATAATATCTTGCAGTACTATAAGAGTAAGAAAATATCCAGAATAAAGTTAATTGTTATAACCGATGGTAAGGCGACAAGAAACTTAAAAGAATTACCCAACGAAGTATACGAAGATCTACCTGTTGAATTTAGAGTCGTTGATATTGAGTATCTTTTTAAAATATACCTATCAGAAAACACTGCCATTGATTTTGATGTTGATGTAAATATACCAACCTTAAAAGTTAATTCTATTTCTACAGAATATGAATCTTACTTATCAGTATTATCTGGCGAGGCTTTAGTTAGTATTTATGAGCAGTTCGGTCAAAAAATATTTGAACAAAATGTCAGAACTTTTTTGCAATTTAGGGGCAATGTAAATAAAGGTATAAGAAATACAATTAAGGATAGTCCTGAAAAGTTTTTTGCCTATAACAATGGTATTACAGCAACTGCTTCAGATGTTGAAATAGATGAAAATGGAAATATTATAAGAATAAGTAATTTTCAAATTGTTAATGGTGGACAAACTACTTCTGCAATTTATGCAGCTAATAAAAATGCAGAGTTAGATATTTCTAATGTATCTGTGCAAATGAAGTTATCTGTTGTTAAGGATACTTCATTACAAGGTGATTTTGTTTCAAAAGTGTCACGCTACGCAAATACTCAAAATAAGGTTAATGAGTCAGATTTCTTTTCTAACAGCCCTTTTCATAAAGAATTTAAAACCCACTCTAAGCAAATATGGGTTGCAGCTACAGATGGCTCACAAATAAGAACTCGGTGGTTCTATGAGAGAGTAAGAGGCGAATATTTAAATGAGCAAGCTTATTTAACCATTGTAAAAAAGAAACAATTTCAGCTAGAAAATCCTAAGAAACAACTTTTAGATAAAACATTTTTATCTAAAAGTGAAAATGCGTGGAGGCAAATTCCTAATATCGTTTCCAGAGGAGCACAGTACAGTTTTGCAAGTTTTGCGGCAAATGTAACGGAGCAATTACAAAAAGATAGTTTACTGATTACAGAGGCATTCTTTAAAGACTCAATTAGCAGAGTTATCTTATTTAGATGTGTTGAGAAGCTAATCTCACAATCTATTTGGTATAGTGGGGGGTTTAGAGCGCAAACTGTTGCGTATTCAATTTCTTATTTGTCATATATTATTTCTAAAAAAAACAAATTTTTAAACTTTACTTTAATCTGGGAAAAACAAACACTACCCCTAAAACTAGAGGAAGTATTAAAAATAATTACAGAAAATATTTATGAAAAGATTACAAACCCACCAGTGGGCTATGCGAACATCGGGCAATGGTGTAAGCAGGAAGGGTGCTGGGAGTCTGTAAAAAAACTAAATCTGCAAATAAATATAAATCAAGAGTTGTTAATTGATAAAGAAGAAAAGCAGTCTATAAAAAAAGAGAATAGAGTTTTAAAGAAGCTAGACTCAGGTATTGAGATACAAACTTTTGTCGTTGAATCACCTAAAGAGCATTGGAAAAAGTTAACTAACTATTTTAATGACAACGATGAAATCACTCAAATGCAGAAAGATATTTTGAAAAAGTTTACAATTGGAGTGCTGTCACTGCCCTCAGAAAAGCAATCTAAAGTTTTGTATGACTTATATAATAAAGCCTTAGAGGAGGGGTTTATTTTTAAATAAAAGCACGTCTATAAATTAAATTGTGTAATTGAACTTTCTGCACTATTCCAACAGATAGTTTACTCGTAACAATTTTAAACATTTTTATGTTAAGAGTAAATAGAACTGTCCAGATAATTAACACGACATCTGTCCGCTTTTGTTAATTTTATTCATGACGTTGTGAAGCGGATTTACGCAACGCCAGTTTGTTTTTGGTTTGCCTCCAACAAATTGCCTTCTTTTGAGTAGCGTCCTAATCGTCTTGGTCCATGAAAAATAGATATTAATCCATCTAAATGAACAACAATCGTCACTTTAGCTTTGATGTAATGATATCGATGCTTGTCCTTAGGTAATTGCAAATTAAGATTATTAAACTGCACACAATTATCTTTTCTAACAACTCGCTCAAAGCGCAGGCAAAGATAATCATCAAGATTAACACCTGCTAGCTCAACAAAGGCATTGCCTTCTTCTCTGGCTGCACGAGCAAATTCTTCATTAAAAGCAGGCATGTAATGATTTTTAAGATAATCATTTGCCTCATTCATATCAGTGATGCCTTTTAATGCCAGTTCTTGAGGTAACCGACCTTGATGCGTACCAAAAGCTCGCTCTGAACGACCTCTAGCTTCAGGGGAGTATGCCGCAATCATATCTATTCCTAAACGTTTAAGTGCTACACCAAATTGAGTGGGATTATTCTTGTCGACCTTGCCACCTGCTTTAGGCGTATGCCAATAATGACTGCCTCTGTCGGAGTAAAAGGTGCAAAATATTCCTTTGATTTCAAGAACATCTTTTACACCCATTAAAGAGCTTTCGGTACCTTCCTCTTCGACAAAACGCATGGAGTAATGCTCATTGGTAGCATCATCCATGGTAACAATTAAATCCCAATAAACACCAGCAACCCATAAGTGTGTACTGCCATCTTGATGGATCATCATTCCAGGCAGTGCACTGGCTAAACGTTTAATCCGGTGAGGACCTGGCG
>CAZJWQ010000003.1:0-25427 GCA_964549645.1 uncultured Piscirickettsiaceae bacterium
TTTTTGGAATAAAAATATTTTTTTATTTGGTTGTTTTTTGTAGGGACATTATAAACCTAAGCACCTTAATTTAATCTATACATAAGAAACTGGGGACTAAACAGTTTTTACATTACAAATGTTTATACCTAGACCCTACAAGTGAGCATGCAGGATCTAGGTTATACAATCCTTTCTTCTTTATCTGTATTAAAAATTATTGTATTATCAAGTCTTGCTGTTACACAAACTTTTGTTCCTGCTTCAATAATAAAATTAGAGTTAGTTCTACAGTGTATTACTGCACCTGATGATAGTTTTAAATCATAATAATTATCAGAACCTTTAAAAAACATTTTTATTACTTCTGTAGTGCCATTTTCATCAAGAGATATAGAGATATTTTCTGGTCTAATCATGACTTTTACTGGAGTTTTTTTGCGTAAATATGTAGGGTTGTCAAAGATTCCTATTTCTGTTGTTATTTTATTCTCATCAACAAACCCATCTATAAAATTAGCAATGCCAACAAAATTAGCTATAAATTTAGTAGCAGGTAAGTTATAAATATTATAAGCAGTGTCAATCTGCTCAACAACACCATTATTTAATATTGCCACTCTATCAGCAATAGCAAATGCTTCTTCTTGATCATGAGTAACTAAAATTGTAGTGGTATTAGTATTTTCTAAAATCTTACGCACTTCTTCTCTAGTAGATGTGCGTAAGGATGCATCTAAACCACTAAAGGGTTCATCAAGCAGCAATAGTTCTGGCTTGGTAGCTAAAGCTCTAGCAAGGGCAATTCTTTGTTGTTGACCACCTGACAATTCATCTGGAAATCTTTTCTCATAACCTGGCAGGTTTACAAAATCTAATAATTCTGTCACTGCTGTTTTATGATATTTTTTTTCTATACCAAAAGCAATATTGTCATAAACAGTCATATGCGGAAATAAAGAAAAATTTTGAAATACATAACCAATTTTTCTTATTTCTGGCTGAATAAATATATTGTTTTCTTTATTAAAAACTATATTATTAGCAACATTTACTGTACCTGTATCACCAAAATCAAAACCAGCTATAATATTTAAAAGAGTACTTTTACCACTACCGCTGCCACCTAATATAGCAACAATTTCTCCTTGATTAATCTCTAAATGTAAATTCTTTAATACTTCAGTTTTACCGAATTTTTTTGAAATGTTTGATAGTGTTAAATTCATTTAAAATACAACCTTGTAACTATTAATTTATTTGTAGGTTTTTATAGATAATATCATTGGTATAGAGCAAATAATAATAAGGCTTAAAATATACATTGATGATTCTTGGATAAGTTCAATGCCAACTAAATTAAATATTTGAGTTGGAAGAGTATCATAGTTAAATGGGCGTAAAATTAATGTTAAAGGTAGCTCTTTTAATATATCGACAAATACTAAAATAAAACCTATTATAATGCCTGCTCTTACTTGAGGTATATCTACCTTCATTAAGGTTTTAAATTTACTTGCCCCTAAACTGCGTGATGCCTTATTAGAATTAAGACCAATTCTATCAAAGTTACTATTAACAGAACCTAGCCCTACAGCAAGAAACCTAACTACATAACCATAATAAAGAGCTATTACTGTACCGCTTAATAGCAGTGTTTCAAGCCCAAAATTATCTATTAAAAAATGATCGATTGAACTAAGGGTAATCATAACACCAACCGCTGTTACAGCAGCAGCTACAGAGTAGCCTAGTGTTGAAATTTTAAGCATATATTTCATGTAGTTATTATCATTAATTCTTAATGAATAAGCCAAGAAAATAGCTATCATTAATACAATAGTCGCACTTATCCCTGATCCCACGAAGCTATTAATTATAGTAGTAATAAATTCATCAGTAAGAGCTATATAAGCATAGATAATGGAATAGTATAAAACCCAAATTAATGGGATTAAAAACCCAAATATAAAAGGTACCGATAAAAACAATAGCGTAAAAAATGTTTGCGTTTTAGTCAGTTTTATTTTTTTTATTTGACTAGATGATCCCTCTGTATGGTACTTAGACTTACCCATGGCAATTTTATCAACAATTAAAATTAATAATACTATGCCTGTAGCTATAGCAGATAAATAAGCGGCTGTACCAAGGTCTCTTAGTTCATGCCAAACTGAAAAAATAGCGGTAGTTAGTGTGTTAACATTATAAAAATGTACTGTACCAAATTCACTTATTACTTCCATCATCACTAAAGCTAAAGAAGCTACTATAGCAGGGCGAACCAATGGTAGTAAAACTTTCAAAAATATTTTTGTTCTAGATGCTCCTAGAGATAAACCTGTATTTAACAAGGCTGCGGAGTTTTTCATCATAGATGATCTTACAAGTAAATAAACGTATGGATAAAAAGCTAAGGTTAATACAACAACAACTGTATTAAAGCTGAGTATATCAAAATATGCCTCAATGCCGATGCTCTTTAAAAAAAGATGTAGCTTACTAAAAAAGCCAAATATATCAAAATAGATGTACCCCAAAATATACGCTGGGATTGCAAAAGGTAAAATTAAAGCGAAGGAGAAAAACTTAGAGAACTTAAATTCACAAAAAGTGACTAAATAAGCACTGCCTACCCCAATAATAAAGGTAAAAAAACCAACTAAAACAATTAAAGTTACTGTATTAATTATGTAGTCAGCAAGAACTGTTTGCTTTAAATGCTGAATAGTTTCTATATTTAAATTAAAAGCATTTAAATTAATAACGACAATGGGTAGCAAAACCACAACTGCTAAGATTGTGCTTATAGCTACCCATCTATTTGAAAAGTTCAAAATGATTTATAAATTACTTATAAATTATTTCCAACCAACTTTGTTGTTCATTTTAGCGGCAGCTGCATTATATTTACCAAATAATTGAATATCTATGCTATCTGCTTTAAATGGACCCCAAGCTTGCAATGTTGGTGATGGAGCAACATGTCTATTAGTTGGGTATTCATGATTAGCCGCACCAAACTGTTCTTGAGCAACTTCACTAGCTAAAAACTCTAACAACTTAACTGCATTTGCTTTGTTTTTAGCATATTTAGTTACACCTGCACCAGAGATATTTATATGTGTACCTCTTTCTCCAACACCTTGGTTAGGGAAGAAAATACCAACTTTTTTACCAGCTGCAACATCACTTGGCTTGTCAGAGTTTAATAATCTACCCACATAATAAGTATTAGCTAAAGCAATATAAGCTTCACCAGCTGCTACTGCTTTAATTTGAGCGGTATCATTACCAGTAGGATCTCTTGCGAAATTCTTAACTAAACCTTCTCCCCATGCTTGAGCTATTTCAGGACCATCAGCTGCAATAAAACCTGCCATTATAGATAAACTATAAATATTGCTACCAGATCTACTTACGATTTTACCTTTCCAGTCAGGATGAGTAAGGTTAGCATAGGTTGATAAATCTGTATCAGGGTTGACTTTAGCTCTGTTATAAACAAGAACTCTAGCTCTCATAGTAAAACCAAACCAATATCCATCGGCGTCACGTAAGTTAGAAGGGATAACATCTTCTAAAAACTCAGATCTAATTGGTTGTAATAAACCAGCATCTTGAGCTTGCCATAATCTACCAGCATCTACTGTCATAAGTATATCAGCAGGAGTATGTCTGCCTTCTCTTTTCAGCCTTTCAATTAACTGCCCGGCACCTGCTTGTACTACATTAACTTTAATGCCTGTTTTTTCTTCAAACATGTTAAATAGCATTTTATCTGAATCATAATGCCTATGAGAATAAATATTTACTTCATTAGCTGTAGCGAACCCTGTACCTACACCTACTGACATAACAGCTACACCTACCGCTCCGATTAAAGTTTTTTTCAACATTTCATGCTCCTGAAAATTTAATATTAAAGATGATTTATTTAATCTAAATAAATCCCTCGCCTAGTATAAACAAACACTATAACTATTGCAAACTAATAATGAGAATAATTGCTATTAACTAGCTTACTTATGTTAATGTTATAGATAACCAAGCGCTTTACAATCTTGCTGTGGTATCCAGCCAAGGCGGCTTCTTACTTTAAGAGATTGATAGTTTCTTACTATAGGTACAATTGTTAATACCCCAAAAAAAATTTGATAACAATGCCAACCAATAGCTGAAGGTTGGCTAGACCACCATAGATTATTAACCCCAAAATGCTTGGTTTTAAAAATTAAATGTATAGCTAAGCGCCAATATTTTATGGCAAATTTTATTTTTGCTTTATTCATGGTTTTGAGCTGCCATTTCTTCATATTTAGCAATAAAACTTTCTAGCATTTTACTATCAATTAACCCTACTCTAGTAGCAACTACTTTACCTGCTGGTGAAACCATATAGGTTGTAGGCAAACCTCTTAACTGCCCAAATGATGTAGTACGTCCATCAGCTCCATTTATTTCTCTTACATTGAGAAAATCTATCTTAAATTCATCTAAAAAATCATTTACTTTTTCTATTTCAATAGTTTCGTAATTAACCCCTAAAACAATAGCACCCCTGTCTTTATTTCTTTCATAAAATAAATTTAATTCTGGCATCTCTTTACGACAAGGAGGGCACCAAGTTGCCCAATAGTTAACTACTACCCACTGTCCTTTAAAGTCAGATAAATTTATTATTTTGCCATCTAAACTTTCAAATTTTATATTCTCCGAGGTTAAAGTTTTTGCATGTATTGATGTTGATACTAACAATACAGCGAATGTAATGAGTACTAATATTTGTTTAGTTAGAGTAATCTTCATATGTTTTTCCCATTGCTTAAGAGATCTTTAAATTATTTGTGTAAAATTCTTTTTACAAATGCTAAGTTTAATTTTTTTTTATGTACTATAGAAGCTTTTTCTAATTTTTGTAAAATAGCTATTAGTTTTAATAAATTGTTAGGAAATTCTTGTATTAAATAATCACTAATTTTTACAGGTAATTCAAAGCCTGCAAAGCGTGAACGTTTTTCTAAAACTTCTATTAACTCATATTGTTGTGTTATTCTTGTTACTTTTATTGTAGATGATACAATTATAGCTAAATATAATTCTTTGCTAATTATATTCCATTTTTCAACAGGTAAAAGGCTAGAAATTAATATTTTTTTACCTAATGCTTGTGATTTATTAATTAAATTAGCAAGTGCTAGCTCCCATTGATTATTACCTATAATTTTATCCACATCATCAATGCAAATAAGATCAACTAATTCTAGCCCTGCTAAAATAGCAGGCGTAAAAGGTAATGATTTGTCTGCAAGTGGTAAATATACGGCTGAATTATCAACAGTTAAAGTGTTTTTTTCTTTAAAAAAACGGCACGATGATTGTAACAAGTGGGTTTTACCTGAATATGATTGACCATGTATTATAGTAAAATTACTTTTAGGCTCTAATAGTAATTGTTGCAAATTGGCAACAGCCATAGCAATTAACTCTTCTTCAGCCACAAAAAGGCTAAAAGTAGCTTCTTTTTTTAACTCTATATTTAAAGGTAATTGTACAAGCATAAAAGTTAAGGCAACCACACCGCTGTAATATTTGCTTGTGAAAAAGCATCAGAAAGCACTGTTAAATTATCTATTCTATTAATTTGGCTTAATAAGTCACTTAAAGAACCATTAAATTGTATATTAAAAATAGCCGCATTGTTTTCTAACCTAGTAAGCCTTACTCGTTGTGTAATGGCTGATATATTTTGTAATTCTTTTTTAATTGTTGCAAACTTAATAAATTCATCTACTGCTGAAATCGTTAAAGTTACAGAATTAGTTATTAATGATTGTTTTAAATATGGCTTGGCATAAAAAGATAATAATCTAGAAAACATATTTTCTATATTTTTAATAGCTAATCTATTTGACTCCTTTCCTCGTAAAACTAAACTGCCATTGGCACTATATAGTTTCCAGTTAAATGTTTTATTACCTGTTAAAGCGATATATTCTTGAAAAGTTAAAATATAATCTGCTAAAAATAAATTAGACAACCTAACTAAAGTATTGGCTGAAATTTGAGCTTGTGGTGTAATCCATGAATGTTCAGAAACTTCTATAGTCGGCGTTTTAATAGGTAAAGCTAATTGCTTAGATACTGTTCTAAAATCTAAAGTAGGTAAATTATTAATATTAGAACTTTTTATATTAGTAACAGTACCACCAAGCTTTTGTGAACCAAAAACGAGGGTTTTTGGTCTTTGCTGAAAATGCCATATTGTTATATTATTATTTTGCAAAAATTTACTTACTAGACTTTGATTAAAGTTGAAAATAATTTTTTGCCCTATTTCAACCCCCTCACTCATTACAGGTCGATAATTATAACTTTCTAACCAAGAGCGTGGGTTTTGTAAAAACACTCGTCCTGCTACTGTATTGTTTATATCTGGTGTTGCCGATAACCTTACTAATAAAGTATTGGCCGAGCTATTTAATGCCTTGCCAAATGCTTGTTGTTTGTTCAGATTTTCTTGAAAATATAATAATGACACTTCAACTTGAAAAAGCTCACTCGCATAAGCTTTATAATTAAAACTGATAAATATAGTTATCAATAAAAAATATTTTAATAGTTTTTTAGCCATCTACAATACAACGCCCATAATAGATTAAGGAAGAATGCAACCTTAGCATAAAAATTAACTTAAAAATGAAAACTTTAATAATTAATTTTAGTTACAATAAACCATTATTATTTAAATACTAAACTTAAAAACTCTAAGCAAAAATTATGACTGACACAATACAATCTAAAACACAAGCAAGCAAACTATCAATAAACTACAAAGACTCTGGCGTTGATATTGATGCTGGTAGTGCATTAGTTGAAGCTATAAAACCTATTGCTAAAGCAACAAAAAGACCTGAAGTATCTGCCTCTTTAGGTGGTTTTGGGGCTTTATTTGAATTGCCAATGCATAAATATAAAAATCCACTATTAGTTTCAGGTACAGACGGGGTTGGCACTAAACTAAAACTGGCAATAGAAAACAAAAAACATGACCAAGTTGGTATAGATTTAGTGGCTATGTGTGTAAATGATTTAATTGTACAAGGTGCAGAACCGCTATTTTTTCTTGATTATTATGCAACAGGAAAATTAGACATAGATGTAGCTACTGATGTTATTAAAGGCATTGGTAAAGGATGCTTACAAGCAGGTTGTTCTTTGATAGGTGGTGAAACTGCTGAAATGCCAGGTATGTATGCTAAAGGCGATTATGATTTAGCTGGTTTTTGTGTAGGGATTGTAGAAAAAAAGGATTTAATTGATGGCTCTAAAGTACAAGCTGGTGATGTTTTACTTGGGCTTGCTTCATCCGGTCCCCACTCTAATGGCTACTCTTTAATAAGAAAAATAATTGAAGTAAATAATTCAGACTTACAGGCTGACTGTGGTGGTATACCATTAATTGATGCTTTAATGACCCCAACAAAAATTTATGTAAAATCTATTTTGCAATTAATGCAAAACATTGATATACATGCAATATCACATATTACTGGTGGAGGCTTACTTGAAAATATACCCAGAGTAATGCCTGAAAATACTTTTGCTAAAGTTAATACTGCTAGTTGGACGCGCCCTATTGTATTTGATTGGATTCAACAACAAGGAAATGTTAAATTTCATGAAATGCACCGTACTTTAAATTGTGGTATTGGTCTAGTTATAGTAGTATCGAAAGCACAGCAACAAACTGCCATGCAATTATTAGCAGAAATGGGTGAAGATGTTTGTGTGATAGGCTCTATTGAAGCAAGTAACACTAAAGAGCCATTTGTTGAATTAAGTTAATGAAAAAAACAGCAATTGCAGTATTAATTTCTGGTACAGGTAGTAACTTACAAGCTTTAATTGATGCCCAAAAAGAATTAAACTATAAGGTTGCATTGGTTGTATCAAATAAAGCTGATGCTTATGGTATAAAAAGAGCAAAAACTGCAGGTATTAAAACGGTTGTAATTGAACATACAAAATATTTAGATAGAAGTGCTTTTGATACTGCGCTAATTCAAACAATTGAAGCACATAATATTAAAATAGTTATTCTTGCTGGTTTTATGAGAATTCTTAGTAAAGAGTTTACCCAGCACTTTATAGGTAAAATATTAAATATCCACCCTTCTTTACTACCTAAATACCCTGGCTTAAATGCGCACCAAAAAGTAATTAATAACCAAGATACTGAACATGGATTAAGTATTCACTTTGTTAACGCAGAACTAGATGCAGGCCCTATAATAAAGCAAGCAAAATTTAGGGTAACGGCTGATGACAATATAGAGTCATTAAAGCAAAAAATGCACTTACTTGAGCATAAACATTACCCGCAAGTTGTTGACTGGTTAGTCCAAAATAAGCTTTAAAAGGAGTATAACCTAAATCCTGCAAGTGCTTGCACACATATGGCGTAAGCTATTAATGCGTATAGCAAATTTTAATTCTTCGGGAATATCAATAAGTATTCCACTCGAATAAAAATTACTCTACAAATCAATATCTTACAATATATGTTTGATGCAGAATTTAGGTATAAAAATATGAAATTAAAATTTTTATTTATTATTTTATTATTTACATCAACTTCTATTTTTGCAGGAACTCTTCCCCAATTTAAAGCTAGTTTTTATGTTGAGGTAATGGGCTTTACTTTAGGGCAAGCAAAGCATAACCTTACTTGCAGTAAAAAAAATACTCTAACCCAAACTTGTAATTTAATCAGTACGGCAGAGCCATCTAGGTTTATGAGAAGATTTATTAATGAATCCTCAGTAGAAAAGATTACTTTTGAACAAAACAGCTCTAATTTTTACTGGCTTAAATACCAAAAGGAATTAACTAGGCGCTATAGCGATAGAACAGAAATAAAAACAACCACTTTAATAAGAGATGAAATAAATCAACTAATAATTTTTGAAGAACAACAAAAACAATGGCGAAACAAAACTAATGTTTTTGATGAAATTTCTATAGTTTATGCTATTCAACATGCAATGCTTAATAATTTACCTTTAAATAATTTCTACTTACAGCGAGATAAAGATCAAACCGCAGTTAATATAGAAATAAACCATAAAACTAGGCATATTGATTTACCTTTTGCAAGTTTTTTAAAAACTACAGTAGTAACATTTAAAAATAACAATATGGAAGGAACAATATGGTTATTAAATAACTACAATTATTTCCCTGCAAAAATAGCAATACATAATAAAGAGAATAATAAAACAATCACTCTTGAATTAAATACCCTAACTCAACTTTAAAGTAATCTAATGAAATTAAGCGATAAAGATATAATTCAATTCTTAAAAGATAAAAAAATAATAATCACTCCAGAACCAGATGAGCATAAAATAAAAGGTATTAGTGTTGATTTAAGGCTTGATAATAAATTTAGGGTTTTTAATGATCATACTGCACCATTTATTGATTTAAGCGGTTCAAGTGCTGAAATACAAAAGACAATGGATAAAGTAATGGGTGATGAAATAACAATTGCTAAAGATGAATCTTTTTTCTTGCACCCTGGGGAGCTAGCGCTAGCATCCACCTATGAATCGGTA
The DNA here is from genome assembly GCA_964549645.1 of uncultured Piscirickettsiaceae bacterium. GTDB lineage: Bacteria > Pseudomonadota > Gammaproteobacteria > Thiomicrospirales > Thiomicrospiraceae > Hydrogenovibrio. Next base: position 9,600 of record CAZJWQ010000003.1, read on the forward strand.
ACAGTACCAGATAACCTAGTTGCTTGGCTAGATGGCAGATCTAGCCTTGCAAGACTGGGTTTGATGGTACATGTTACTGCACACAGAATTGACCCAGGTTGGCATGGTCAAATTGTACTAGAAATATTTAACAGCGGTAAATTGCCACTAGCTTTAAAACCTGGTATGGATATTTGTGCAATAAATTTTGAAACCTTGTCTAGCCCTTCACTAAAACCTTATAATAAAAGAAAGGATGCTAAATATAAAAACCAAAAAGGCCCTACTGCAAGCCGTATAAATCAAGATACAATTTGATAATTCTAGCGAAGGTCTTAACATGAATTTTCTTAAAAAAATGTTTGCTGCAAAATTACCAACCCAAATTGAAGAACATTTTATTAAGTCTTTAGAATTAACGACTTTAAAACATATTGACTCAAAAATATTAACTATTAAAAATATTAAAGATATAAACTTTAAAAAAAATATACTATCTTTTACTATCCAGATGCCCTTTCCTGCTAAATCATTATGGCAATCTATAGAACAACAATTAAACCAACAACTATTAACCTGCCCAGAAATTAATAAAACTAATATTGCTTTTACAACTAAAATTGATGCTCATATGACCACCAATAGCACCCAAGAAATTTTAGGGGTAAAAAACATTATTGCTATAGCTTCTGGTAAAGGTGGTGTGGGTAAATCAACAAGTTGTGTAAATATAGCCCTTGCTCTACATAAAGAAGGGGCAAGAGTTGGTATTTTAGATGCTGATATTTATGGCCCTAGTATCCCAACCATGCTAGGTACAAATAAAAAGCCCGATACCATAAATGGTAAAAGCATGGAGCCTGTTGAAGCCCTGGGGTTACAATTAATGTCAATAGGTTTTTTAATTAACCCCACCGAACCTATGGTATGGCGTGGGCCGATGGTTACCCAAACTTTAACTCAACTTTTACAAGAGACTAATTGGGCTGATATAGACTATTTATTAATTGATTTACCACCAGGTACAGGAGATATACAACTAACTTTATCACAGCAAATACCGGTAACAGGTGCAATAATCATTACTACACCACAAGAAGTAGCATTAATTGATGCTAGAAAAGGTTTAAAAATGTTTGAAAAAGTAAATATACCTATTTTAGGTATAATTGAAAATATGAGTTCTTATATTTGTAGTAATTGTGGGCATCAAGAAAATGTTTTTGGTGCAAATGGTGGTTTAACTTTAGCACAGGAATCTAATACTAAACTATTAGCCCAACTACCCTTAAGCCTAAAATTAAGAGAAAGTATGGACTTAGGCAAGCCCATTGTTGTAGAAGACCCTACTAGCAACCTAAGCAATCAATATATAAAAATAGCTCATCAAATAGGTTCACAAATAGCCACACAAAGAAAAAATTATGCTAGTAGTTTCCCTAAAATTTCTATTGAAAATAGCTAGAAGTCATTAAAACTCTTTTTTAGTTAGCAAAGTATAAAATTTCTACATCAGTCATATGAATAAAACCAGCATAGTTTTTAAAATATTTTTCTACTATTTCAAAAGATACTTTAGTAGCTAATTCTTCATGAACTATAATATCTATTTTAACATTTCTAAAGGTCCCACCAATACTACTACCGTCTCTTATTCCTTTACGCTTTCCCTTGCCTGATACTTCATTTATAGTATAACCATCAACCCCAAACTCATTTAATGTTTCTAATATTTGTTCTAAAATAGATGATTCAGTTATTATTGTCAGTTTCTTTCCTTTTACAAATTCCATATTAATTTATCTCGTATTGTTTAATATAATTTTTATCCCTAATCCTTGGATAGAGATTGGATATATAGCACCAATATTATTGGCACTATAGTTGTATATTATTAATCTTTTTAAAGATTAAATACAACTTTACCTAAAGCTACAAATAATGGTACACAAATAGCTATTGCCACTACAGAGCCTAATCCTGTTGAAGTTGCTATATAAATAGACGGATTAGCGGTTGGTATCCCTGCCCGTATTGTGGGTGGCCCAGATATATCCGAGTTGGACGCTGCAATAATTGCAAAGATAATTACCCCTCCTGGGCTTAAGCCTACCCACATATGAGCAAGGTAACCTAAACCAAAGCCTATAAAACCATGCACTATAGGTGCAACAAAAGAGTAAATAATAAACCAATGGGCAACCCCCGCTAACTCCTTAATTCGTTGATAAGCTTCAATACCCATAACTAACATCAAAATAGTTAACAAACCTCTAAATAATGGGTCATAAAACTCTTCAAATACTACGTCTGGTCTAGTAATAAGCCCTAATGCAAGCCCTAATAATAAGGCTGTTATGGCAGAGCCTTGTAAACATTCTTTAACAATAGGCCAAACAGCAATTTTTTTACTTACACCACCATCCTTTTTAGCTAGGTAAAGATTAGCTATAACTATAGCTAATACTAAGGCTGGTATATCCATAAATGGATAAAGTGCTGGTACCCATGCTTCATAAAATATACCCTTGCCTTCTAATAGCATCATAGTAACAGCTAAAGTAGAACCACTAACTGCACCAAATAAACCTACAGTAGCGATAGCATCATCTTTCTTAACGCCTGGTAACCTCGCTAAAGTAAACCAACCTAGTGCAACAATAAATACCCCCATAAAAACACTAAGAACAGCTGGCAGTAACATTGCAATAAGATTTGCGTCCTTAATTGCCATGCCTGCATTTATCCCTATTCTCATTAAGAGCATAAATACGGCAAAATGATAAATAGCATCAGGTATTTTTAATTTACTATTAAAGGCTGCAATAACCATACCCCCAATCAAGAAAGCCAAAACTGGCTCTTGCAACTGATTAAGAAACCCTCCAAAAAATTCGCCTAGCATTATTATGTAACTCCTTTTAAGTCTTTAAACTAACTATCTTATCTTTGTAAAAAAGCATCAACAAAACCCTAAAAGGTATTATTTTTATATATGTTTTATACAATAAAACAAGAATCCTTAATTATTTTTATTCAAGTATAATAATTTTTTTATACTGCTGTCCAAAACGGCTTATTATCACTGTTTTCATCGACCTTTGTCAAGCCCTACAAGGCTTTTAGTTTAAAAGGTATAATATATTTACTCATATAAACGCTGATAAGTACCACCGGCTTTTAATAAATCATTATGACTTCCTGATTCAATAACCCTACCATCTTCAAAGACCAATATTCTATCGGCTTGCTTAATGGAGCTTAGTCTATGGGCAACGATTAGAGTAGTTCTGGTGGCTAAAAATGGCTCTAAATCTTCATAAAATTTTCTTTCAGTTTCCATATCTAAAGCAGAAGTTGCTTCATCCATTATTACAATTTTAGGATCTTGTAGAATCATTCTTGCTATTGCTAATCTTTGCCTTTGCCCACCTGATAATTTTATGCCATTTCTGCCAATAATCGTGTCTAATTTATTATCTAGTTCTTGTATTGTAGTAGTAAGCTGGGCAATTTTTAGGGCTTGCCATAGTTTGTCATCACTAATATCTTCTCCCATAGCTAAATTAAATCTAATTGATTTATGGAATAAAGTTGGTTGTTGCAAGACAGTTGCGACATTTTTTCTTACTAATTCTTGCCCTATCTTTTCTATTGGCTGCTGATTGTATAAAATTGAGCCTGAGCTTGCTTGATAGAAGCCTAGTAGCAGTTGTACAAGGGTTGTTTTACCACCACCGCTAGCCCCAACAAAAGCTATTTTTTCACCTTGTTTTATATTAAATGATAAGTTATTTAACACAGGTTTATTTTTACCTGGATAGGTAAAACATAGGTTTTTAACTTGTAAGCTTACTTGTTTTTTCTTGAATGGGTTCTCGACTATTAATGGGTAAACAGCTTCTTGCTCTAGGTCTAATACTTTATTTATTCTATGTAATGCTCCTGAGCCTGCATTGTAGCTATATTGAATAGATAATATTTCTTGTATTGGTGCCATCATAAACCAAAGATAGCCTAATACAGCCATCATTTCACCAATACTTAAGCCTGAAAACACTACCATTAGCATACTTATGCCTCGAAAAACATCAAAACCTATAAGAAATATAAAAAATGATATTTTACTGGCGGCGTCTGACTTCCAAGTAAAAGCTTCGGAATGAGTTCTTATATTGGCTGATTTTTGTTTTACATAACCAAAAAAACGCTTTTCTTGGCTGGAGGTTCTTATTTGTTGTAATGCATCTAAGGTTTCTGATAAGGATTGTTGAAAAGCATCAATGGCAGTATTTTCTTCTATTTTAAGGTTTTTTACTTTTTGCCCCATTTTTATAGTAAAAAATACTACTATTGGATTCAGCAATAAAATAAATAAAGCTAATTGCCAATGTAACCATAATAAAACTACAGTTACACCAAGCAAAGTTATTATTGCAATAATCGCTTTACTTACTGTTACTCCTAAAAAAGTATCTAGGGTGTTAACATCATTAACCATAGTTGCAGTTACACTTCCTGTGCCCATTTTTTCGTACCGAGACATAGATACTTGCTTTATTCTTGTTAATAAATCTTTACGAATACCATGGGATACTGCTTTAGATATAACAGTAAATTGTTGCATTTGCCATACACTTAAAACTATACCTAAAAATCTTAAAAATATAGTAAAAGCAGTAACTATGGCAATATAGCCAAACGGAGTTTGCCAATGTATAGGGATAAAACTATTAATAGTAGCTACTATTGTTGCAGGTTGATTTAAAATAACTTCATCAACTAGCAGTGGTAGTAATAATGGTAAAGGTACTGTAACTAGCATTGCAAAAAATGCAATTATATTGGCTTGTATTAGACGTTTTTTATGTTTTAGAACTAGTTTATAAATTCTGTGCCAAGTATAATGTTGCTGATTAGATGTATTACTCATAAATTAAATAAGGTATTAAAGTTGGCAGTAGTTTGTTTAGCTACTTCTTCATAGCTAAGACCTCTTAATTTAGCTAACTCTTCCACTACATATTTAGTATAAGCTGGTTGGTTTGGTTTGCCTCTAAAGGGCATTGGGGCTAAATATGGTGAATCTGTTTCTACCAATATTTTATTTAGGGGAATAGTTTGTGCCACTTGCTTTACTTCTTTGGCACTTTTGAAGGTTAATATACCCGAAAAAGATATATAAAAACCTAGCTCAATAGCCTTTTGTGCTATCTCTAAAGATTCTACAAAGCAGTGCATAATGCCACCTACTTCTTGGGCATTTTCTTCTGTTAAAATTTGTAAGCAGTCTATGGTTGAATTTCTGGTATGAATTACTAGCGGTTTTTTTAATTGTTTGGCTATTTTTATCATCTGTCTAAAACGATTTTTTTGCCAACTCATATCTTCTGTTGTTATGTCATAATGAAAATAATCTAAACCTACTTCACCTATCGCCAAAACTTTTGGGTTAGATGCGGCAGTTAATAGTTGTTCATCACTAACAATTATATCTTTACTAGTGCAAGGGTGTATGCCTATTGCTGCGTAAACATTGTTGTGTTCATTAGTTAAATCTAATATAGACTGCCAGTTTTCTGGTTCAATAGCAATACACATCATTGCTGTAACATCATGCTCTTTGGCTGTTTTTATTATTTGTTCGCTATTACCAAATATTTCTTCATCTAAAATATTTAGATGGCAATGAGTATCTATAATCAAATTTGAGTTCCTCTAATAACTATGGCGTTAAAAGTTGTAAATAATTTAGAATTTGGGTTAAATTTATTGGTTTGGTGTTGTTGCCAAGCTAAACAAACAGCTTCTAATATTAGTTCTTTATTAGCATTTTTATACCAAACATCTTTAGCTTGTAATATCATTTTTTGGAAGACTAACCAATTTGGATTAAAGTCTATTTGTTGTTGATAAAATGCTTTTCTAACCACTGAAACTGTCCATAAATAAAAATAGTCAAAAACAATTACAGGGTCTTCATATTTTAACCATTTTGCTACAATTTTAGTTGTAGATATATTATTTGCTTGTAATATTTTTAAATCATCTTGCCATGCTTGCTCTTGTTCAAACTGTTTATTTTCTAGCCAACTTTTGGCATTTAGTGGTGCTAACCAATTTATCTTTAAACTTTTTTCTATTAGAGCTTTATCTGTTGTTGGTAAGGAATTTTGCAACCAATTAGCACCTTCAATTAAAGATGGGCTAGTAAAATCTATTTTTAAACAACGGCTTAATATTGTATCTGGTAGCTTATGTTTTTGAAAACTAGTTAAAATAATAGTAGTTTTTAAAGGTGGTTCTTCAAGGGTTTTAAGTAAGGCATTAAAAGAAGATATATTTAAATTTTCTGCTTGCTCAATAAATGCAACTTTATAACCTCCTTGGTGAGATGTAGTAAAAAGTTTCTTATTTAAATTTCTTATCTGCTCTATAGATATATTTTTTTTATCTTCTAAGGTTGTTACATGAAAAAAATCTGGGTGGTTATTTTTGTTAAAAAGATTACATTGCAAGCAATTATTGCAAGCAGCTCTATTTATACTTTTACATAGAAGATCTTTAGCCATGTTTTTAGCAAAATTATTAATGCCTATGCCATCTGCACCTAGTAATAAATAAACATGCCCTAGAGAGCTATTTAACTGTTGTTGCCAAAACTCAGATTGTTTTTCTAGCCAAGGATACACTTTTATGCCTTATATTCAGTAATTAACTTATTTAACACACCTTCAATTTGGTTTTGTACGATACTTAAAGACTTGCTTGCATCTATAATTGTATATTTATTTGGTAATTGCTTTGCTCTATTTAGATAGGAATTTCTTACTTTTTCAAAAAAAACTATTTCTTCTCGCTCAAACCTATCTTTTTTATTACCCCTAGATTTTAACCTTTGCATGCCCTCTTCCACAGATAAATCAAACACAAAAGTCATGTCTGGTTTAAAATCTTGTAAAACCCATTTCTCAAGCTCTTCAATCCGTTGATATTCAATTCCTCTAGCTGCTCCTTGGTAGGCATAAGAAGAATCGGTAAATCTATCAGAAATAACCCATTGCCCTTTTTTTAAAGCAGGGATTATTTTTTCTTGTACATGCTGGTTTCTAACAGAAAACATTAACATTAATTCTGTTTCTGCATTCATTTCTTTATTGTTTGTATCTAATAAAACATTTCTTATGGCTTCACCGATGTTAGTACCACCGGGTTCTCTGGTGGTAATTGTTGCAATATTATTATTAACGAGCCATTGGTTAATAAAGGTTAGATTAGTTGATTTACCTGCACCTTCAGTACCTTCTAAGGTTATAAATACTCCAGTATATTGTTTCATAAACGTCTATTCCTAAGGAATTTTAAATGTTCTTGTATAGCTATATTATGCTCTGCATAGGTTACAGAAAAATTATGCCCACCAGTACCATCTGCTACAAAATATATATAACGAGTAGTTGCAGGGTGCATTACTGCCTTGATACTTGCAATACTTACTAAAGAAATTGGTGTAGGCGGTAAACCTCTTATAGTGTAAGTATTAAAAGGAGTTGGTGTTCTTAAATCTTTTCTACGAAGATTGCCATCAAAACTATCGCCCATGCCATAAATAACAGTGGGGTCAGACTGTAAACGCATACCTTTATTAAGCCTGTTAATAAAAACTCCTGCTACTAAAGCTCTTTCAGAGTCTTTAGCAGTTTCTTTTTCTACTATTGATGCCAAGATTAATGCTTCATAAGCAGATTTTAATGGTAAATTATCGGCTCTATTTTGCCATTGTTCATTTAGTATATTATTTAAATCTCTATGCGAACGAACTAATAAACTTTTAGTAGTTTCTTTGGCAGTAAAAAAATAAGTTTCTGGTAAAAACATACCTTCAAGAGCTGTCTCTATTTGTAATATATTTTGTATTTCTTTATAGTCATCTAAGGGTAGATTTTGCACAATATTTTCTGTATTTACTAATCTTTGTAAAGCTTGAGCAAAAGTTTCCCCTGCAATAAATGTAAATGGGTAGTTTACTGCTTTACCTGCAACAAGTGCATCTATAAGTTCATGCACATTCCAATTAGGGTTTATTCTAATTTCTCCTGCTTTTATTTGGTCATCTTTGCCTTTAAATTTTAACAGCATTCTAAACCATAAAGGATCACGCATTAGTTCTTGCTCTACTAAAATATTAATAACTTGTCGTGAAGAAGCTCCTTTGGGAATACTAATAACTTGCTCACTGGCAGAATGTGAAATTGGATCACTAAAAAAATTTTTAAATGCCCAACCTTCTAAAGAAATCCAAATAACTAATATTGAGACAATAAGAGTAATAGAAAGTATTTTTGTGCTTTGTCTATTCATTAGCTGTTTAGCCTTGATAAAGTATCTTGAAAATTAATAAACTGTTCTGCTAGTTTTATTGATTTAGAATTATTGGCTTTTTTACCAAAAAGTTTTTCTACCGGCATTATGCCTTTAACTGAATTACAAAAGAAAATTTCATCTGCTTTTTTAAGCCTATTTAAATCAATTTTTTTAAACAACACGGTTCTTCCCTGTTTTTTAAGTAATGCAGATATTAAACAAAGACTGGTACTATTAATACCTGCAGTAGTTATTTTAGGGGTTATTATAGTATTATTTTCAATTAAATATATGCTAGAACTGGTGCCTGATATAACATCATTATCCGTATTTAACATTACACACTCATCATAATCAGTATGTAGCATATCTTGTTGTGCCATTACATTTTCTAATCTATTTAAATGCTTTATGCCAGCAAGCAATGGCTGAATAGCCCATTTAATTTTAGCAAGCCCTACTTGCCTTAATTTTATTGACGCTTGGGTACTATTACTTAGGTATAAATAATAATTTGCTTGGGGTTTTAGTAATGGCTGGTAACCTTTACCACCACAACCGCGAGTAATAATTAATTTTGCTACATTAAACTCTTCAGTACATTTTTTAAAAGCATCTATAAGCATATGTTTTATAGTTAATTCACTTTCAATACAGAAGCCAAATTGGTTAGATGCATAATTTAATCTTTGCCAGTGAGCTGACCAATTTATAATTTTGTTATCTATTATTAACATAGTAGTAAAAAAACCATCGCCATATTGTAAGCCTCTATCGGCAATAATACTATTTACAGATAACTTATTAATGGTATTTTTTTGCAGAGAAAATATATTATTCATATTGAATCTAGTGCCTGAATTAAGCCTTTAGCTTTATGCTTTGATTCTTCTAACTCTTTAACATCTATTGAATCTGCCACTATGCCTGCCCCTGCTCTAAAAGTAGCTACATTATTTTGTAACATAATCGTTCTAATTAAAATGTTAGTATCCATAGAGCCATCACAATTTATATAACCAATACTACCTGTGTAGGCATCTCTTGCAGTTTCTTCTAACTCGGCAATAATTTCTATACAACGAATTTTAGGGCAACCAGTTATAGTGCCACCTGGGAATACCGCATTAATTATATCTAAAGGTGAAATATTATTTTTTAATTTGCCCCTTATATTAGAAACTATATGGTGAACATGTTGATAAGTTTCAATAGTCATTAGTTCATTAACTTCCACACTACCAATTTGGCAAATTCTACCTAAATCATTACGCTCTAAGTCAATTAGCATTATATGTTCTGCTATTTCTTTTGGATGAGAAAGTAACTCAGCAATTAAAGCCCTATCTTGGGTTAAGTCTTGGCTTCTTTTACGAGTTCCTGCTATGGGACGTACCTCTACCCACCCTGTATTATTATCATATTTTACTAAACGCTCTGGTGAAGAGCTTATAATTTGAAATTCTTTAAAATAAACATTGGCAGCAAAAGGAGCTGGATTGGTTTGTTTTAATGCTTCATATACTAAATCTACTTGCCAATTGGTTAGTTTAGCATGCCATATTCTGGATAAATTTACCTGAAAAATATCACCTGATAAAATATATTCTTTAATTTTTTTTATAGAAAACAAATATTTACTTTCATCTTCCGCATAAATATTTAATTTATTTTTATTAAGGTTATGCTTGAAAGGTGCTGTTATATTTTTAAGCATCTGTTCCATACTATCTAATTTATTAGCATAAGCAACTTCTGCCACTAAATGTAATACTTTGTTTTTATGCTCATATATAAAAGCACAAGGAACTCTAGTTAAAATAGCCAAAGGTAAATCTGATGTAGGTATATTTAAGGAAGGTTCTACAACTTGAGCATAATCATAACTAAAATAACAAAACCACCCTCCATAAAAAGGTAGTTTTATAGTTATATTTTGTTTATTTTTATAAAAATCTTGCTGAAACTTATCATAAAAAGCTATGCTATCATCTGCACTATATAGTCGATGCTCTGCTTGTGGGTAGGCAAATAATATACTATAACTTTCAGAAACTTCTTTAGCTTGTGATATAGCAACTGTTTCAAGTAAAAAAGGTAATTTATCTTTTGCCATTAATTGTAATTGATGCAAATTACAGTTTTGTAATGACAAACTTTTTACAATTACTTCACTAGTTGACAAGTTAGTTGTAATTTCTGAGTAATCAGCTAACAAAAGATTGCCATAAAATAATTTATCCTAAAATTTTTAAGCTCCAAAGATATAAGTTGGGTATAGAGCAGTTATTGGTTATAGGAAGCTTATAATTTTCCAAATACTAAAGAAGCGTTTGTGCCACCAAAACCAAGAGAGTTAGATACTGCATAATTTATTTTAGCTTGCCTAGCCTCTCCAACTACAAAATCTAAATCACAACCAACATCAGGCTCAACTAAGTTAATGGTTGGTGGCATTACTTGCTCTTGAATAGACTTTGCGACAAAAACAGCTTCCATAGCTCCTGCTGCACCAAGAGCATGCCCTACCATAGATTTAGTTGAACTCATAGTTAAATTATAAGCATGCTTGCCAAATACTGATTTAACAGCACTAACTTCACACACATCTCCTGCTGGGGTTGATGTGCCATGAGCATTAATATAATCAATTTGTTCAGGGTTTAATTTAGCATTATTAAGGGCATTTTTAATACACCTTGCACCACCAGCACCACCTTCAGAAGGATTAGTCATATGAAATGCATCACCACTCATTCCAAAGCCAACTAGTTCACAATAAATATTTGCACCACGAGCTTTAGCATGCTCATATTCTTCTAAAACAACCACTCCTGCACCATCACTAAGAACAAAGCCATCACGACTTTTATCCCATGGTCTACTTGCTGTTTGTGGGCTATCATTACGAGTAGAAAGTGCTTTTGCAGCGGCAAAACCTGCTATACCCAAAGGAGTAGTAGCATTTTCTGCTCCTCCTGCTACCATTACATTAGCATCGCCCATTTGAATCATGCGTAAAGAATCACCAATAGAATGAGTTCCTGCTGCACAAGCAGTACTTATTGCCATATTTGGACCTTTTAAACCATGTAATATAGAAAAGTTACCAGAAACCATATTGATAATTGAGCTAGGAACAAAAAAAGGCGAAACTCTTCTCGGCCCCGATTTAGCAAGAATACCACACTGTTTTTCAATTGAGGCAATACCTCCAATCCCAGAACCTATTGATGTACCAATCATTGGTGCATTTTGTTGCGTTATAACTAGCCCAGAATCTTGTAAAGCTTCTGTACCTGCTGCTATGCCATAATGAATAAAAGGATCCATTTTTTTTGCTTCTTTAGCTAAAATAAAATTAGTAATATCAAAGTTTTTTATTTCACCACCAAACTTTACTGAAAATGCAGATGTATCAAACCTTGTTAAAGGAGCAATGCCACTTTTACCGGCAAGAATGGCTTGCCAAGTTTGTTTAACATTATTGCCAAGTGGTGTAACGCAACCAATGCCTGTAATTACAACTCTACGCATAGAACTCTCCTATTTAACAATGAACACATCTTAAGATTCTATCTTAAATTACACTTAGGTTTTTATAAATTCACCAAATAAAAAAAGCCGTAAAAACGGCTTTTTTAAACTAAAATAAATTTTGTAATTTACAAAACTTTTTTAATTATTTTAATCTAAATTAGATTCAACATATGATGTTGCTTGAGCCAAAGTTGAAATCTTCTCTGCTTCTTCATCAGGTATTTCACAATCAAACTCTTCTTCCAAAGCCATAACTAGCTCAACAGTATCTAATGAATCTGCACCTAAATCATCAATAAATGATGCATCAGCTGTTACTTGTGCTTCTTCTACACCTAATTGTTCTACAACTATTTTTTTTACTCTATCTTCAATACTGCTCATGAATTCTCTCCAATATTATGGGTAGCTCTAAAAACCTAAGTGTGATTTATGGAATGTAGAAAATAGTGCATTTTTTACCCAAAAAGGAGGTGAATAGTGTGCTATTGACCGAGTTTTTGGGTGAAAAAGGTGCTGTTTTATGCGTTTCATAAATTATGCTTAGATTTTTAGAGATGCCCTTACTTATAATTAAAATTTAATTGGCGGTATTTTCGCTTTTATACTAGTTTTTAGCAAGTTTTTTTTAAAAAAACTAATTTATTAAATCTAAAAATTCTATCATTACCCACTAGTTTACCTGCAAAAACAATACCTTAAAATATATTTCTAAACATAATTTAAACCATGTACATGCCACCATTTATATTTAAAGTTTGCCCTGTAATATAACTACCGCCTTCTGATGCTAAAAAAGTTACCATTTTAGCTATGTCTTCTGGTTTACCCAAACGCTTTAAAGGAATTTGTTGATTAAGCATGTTTTTTTGTTCATCTGATAAATCTTTAGTCATATCTGTTTCAATAAAGCCAGGGGCAATTGTATTTACAGTAACATTTTTAGAGCCTATTTCTCTTGCTAAAGATTTACTAAAACCTATAACCCCAGCTTTTGAAGCGGCATAATTAGTTTGCCCCGCATTACCCATCACTCCTACAACAGAAGCAATATTTATAATCGCGCCACCTTTAGCTTTCATCATGCCTCTAATGCAAGCTTTTGATACATGAAATACAGAACTTAAATTAGTTTGAATAATATCATTCCATTGTTCATCTTTCATGCGCATTAATAAATTATCACGAGTTATACCTGCATTATTTACTAAAATTGTTGGCACACCAAATTCTGTTGTAATTTCGCTCAATACAGACTTTATAGTTTCAGGTTTAGTTACATCTAAACATTTACCTGCTCCTGTAGCACCTGCCTCTTTTAAATATGTGCATATTGATGCGGCTCCATTTTCTGAAGTAGCTGTACCTATAACTATTGCTCCATTTGCAGCTAAGTCTAAGGCTATAGCTTTACCTATTCCACGGCTAGCACCTGTTACAAAAGCAATTTTTCCAGTTAACATTAATTTCTCCAAAATTTTAAGATAAAGCCTTAATACCCTAATCCTCGGATAGAGATTGGATATATAATGCTAGCCCTTGTTTGCTAGGCATTTGCAAAAAATCTTAGCTTCACCCATCGGTTAAGCGAGCATTTTTTGTGAATGCCTAGCGAATATAAGGGTTGGTGCTAGATACCAATGCTCTATTCGAGGATTAGGGTAATAGCCTTCGTTATAGTAACAGTATCATAAACAGGCTGTATAGCCATTTTTTTATTTATCCTACGATTTAACCCTGTTAAAACTTTACCAGTTCCTATTTCAAAAAGTTGAGTTACACCCTTATCTTGTAGTTTTTCTATTATTTTAACCCATTGTACAGGCTTAAATAACTGTTGAACTAAAGCATCTTTTATATCTAGCGTATCAACATAGCAGTTAACAGTTGCATTATGAACAACAGGTTTAGAGTAAGGTAGTACTTTTATTTTTTCTAATTCTAATTTTAAAGCTTGTGCTGCATTTTTCATTAAAGAACAATGTGAAGGTACGCTTACTGCAAGCGGTACAACTCTTTTTGCTCCAGCCTCACTAAATATAGTTAATGCATTATTAACAGCTTGCTTATTTCCAGCTATTACCACTTGCCCTGGAGAGTTAAAATTAACAGCTTCAACAATACCATCTACAGTATTACATATTTCAATAACTTTTTCATCGGCAAGACCCAAAATAGCTGCCATTGCTCCTTGCCCAGCAGGCACTGCTAATTGCATTAATTTACCACGCTTTTCTACTAACTTTACTGCTTGAGTTAAACTTAATGAATTAGCTGCAACTAAGGCAGTATATTCACCTAAAGAATGCCCTGCATAGTAGCAAGGAGATAAATCAACTTTATCAGCTAGCACTCTTAATATTGCAATGCTGGTAGTTAATATTGCTGGTTGAGTTATATCTGTTTTATTTAATTGTTCTTCAGGACCTTCACTAACAATTTGCCATAAATCATAGCCTAAAGATTCTGAAGCCTCTTTAAAGGTTTCTTTAACAATTGTAGCCTCAGATGATACTAGATCATTTAACATGCCCACAGACTGAGAGCCTTGCCCTGGAAATATAAATGCATATGACATATGTTTTATCCTTTTTTAAGAAGTTATTCAGAGGGCTCCTCCTTAAAGGAAGCACTTAACAACTAACTTGAATTCTGTGGGTCTTAGCCAAGTTTTTCACACCGTCGTTAACATTTTTTACAATAGCTAGCTATTCTTGCAAAATGTTGCCTAGGTGTGTAAAACTTGGCGTTGCCAGAATTCAAGTTAGTTGTTAAGTGCTTCCTTAAAATCTAACTAAAGCTGAACCCCAAGTAAATCCACCACCAAATGCTTCAAGTAGTAATAATTGACCTGCTTTAATCCGCCCATCTCTAACAGCTTCATTTAAAGCCATTGGCACAGAAGCACTAGATGTATTTGCATGCTTATTAACGGTAATAACAGTTTGATCTTCGTTTAAATTTAATTTTTTTGCTGTAGCTTTAATTATTCTTAAATTTGCTTGGTGCGGCACTAACCAATCTAAATCTTCTTTGGTTATATTATTATACTTTAAAGTCTCTTTAGCTATTTTACTTAAAGTATTTACCGCAACTTTAAATACTTCATTGCCTTTCATGTTCATAGTTCTTTCACTAATATCATCTGATTTAGCCAACTTTGATATACCAGATGGCACATGTAATAATTCTTCATGTTTACCATCGGCATGAAGGTGAGTTGATAAAATACCTGGTTGTGCTGATGCTTCTAAAACAACTGCTCCTGCACCATCTCCAAACAGAACACAGGTATTTCTATCGCTCCAGTTGGTTATCCTTGATAAAGTTTCTGCACCAACTACTAAAACTTTTTTTGCCATACCTGTTTTAATAAATTGGTCAGCAATTGATAACCCATAAATAAAGCCAGTACAAACTGCTTGTACATCAAAGGAGGGTGAGCCATGATTATTTAATTTTTGCTGTAAGATAGTTGCTGTACTTGGAAAAATTTTATCGGGAGTTGTAGTGGCAACAATAATAAGGTCTAAGTCTTCGGCCTTAATTTGTGCCATTTCTAAAGCTTGTATAGATGCTTCATAAGCTAAATCACTAGTAGTTTGGTTTTTTGCAGCTATATGGCGTTGTTCTATACCTGTTCTTTCTTTAATCCATTCATCAGATGTATCAACAATTTTTTCAAGATCTTCATTGGTCATTATTTTTTTTGGCAAATAACCACCCGTGCCAACTATTTTACTATTAATAACTTGATTATTTTGCTGATTCATTGTTCTCTTCTTTTTATCCAACTACCCAAAACATAAGGGTACCTCTAAAAACCTAAGTGTGATTTAGGGAATGCAGAAAATAGTGCATTTTTCACCCAAAAAGGAGGTGAATAGCGAGCTATTGACCGAGTTTTTGGGTGGAAAAGGTGCTGTTTTATGCGTTTCATAAATT
>CAZJWQ010000004.1:0-24842 GCA_964549645.1 uncultured Piscirickettsiaceae bacterium
AAGGCGAAGCTGATAATGCTCGAATTCAAATACACTTTAAACATGCTGGCAGCAAATGGTTGGTAGTAGGGTTTGCAAATTTAGAAAAAATATAGGTAACTACTCAGCTCACCCCTGAAAACCGCCAACTCTGCGTTAAGAAATGAACATTTACACATGTAAACTCACATTTCTTGCCTTGATTTGACGATTTTCAGGGGCAATCTGAGCAGTTACAAATATAGATTTAATTTAAGGTACTAGTTTATGCGTACAAAACAAAATTTAGAGGAAGGCTTTTTAGCCTTTTTATTATTACTGGCATTAGTAAGCTTATTGTGGCTATTTTCACCATTTTTAGAAGCATTATTTTTTGCAATAATTTTAGCTACGGCAACCTATGGAATATATAGCCTAGTTTTAAAAAAAGTAAATGGCTCTGAAAGTTTAGCAGCTATATTAACTAGTTTAGCAGTTTTTATTACTGTAATAGCCCCTGTAAGCTATTTATTACTAAAAGCAGGCTTGCAACTAGGCCAAATTTATGAACAAATACAAGCTTGGTTATCAGTACAAACATCATATTCTTTTCAAGAATTAAATCAACAAATTATTCAATCAATACCAATTTCAGAAGCTTTACAAAACCAGCTTTTATTACAAATTCATGATAATTATGAGCAAATAATTCTTTTTATAAAGCAAACTGCTATTTTTATAGCTCAAGGTGTTTTTAGTAACTCTGCATCTTTTTTAATCTTTATGCTTTTATCAGTATTTGTATTATATTTTTTATATCGAGATGGCAAAAAAATAACTAGCTATTTAGTAGTGCTTTCGCCGCTAGATAATTTTTATGACAAAATGATTATTAATCGTTTTGCAAACTTATCCACCATTTTACTTTTATCAGTATTAAGCATTGCCCTCATGCAAGGCATAAGTTTTGCCATGCTAGCTTGGGCTTTAGGGCTACCAGTATTATTTTTAGGCATGGCAATAGCAGTAACCTCTTTTATACCCATTGTTGGCGCTACTTTAGTATGGGTACCGGTAACATTGTTTTTAATGTATCAAGGCAGTTATGTAAGTGCGGCAATAGTAGTGTTTGTAGGAGTGGTGATTAATGGTTTTATTATAGATAATGTACTTAGGCCGATTTTAATTAAAAAAATAGCTACAACCTTAAAAGGGGCTAAAGAAGATTTAGCTGTCGCTAACCATACACTAATTACAGTACTTGCTACCTTTGCAGGTTTAATCCACTTTGGAATTATAGGGTTGTTTTTTGGGCCAGTAATAGCAGCTATGGCAATAACTATATTTGATGTGTATGCACTAAAACATTCTCAAGTATTAGATAGAACTTGATAGGTTGAGTTTGCCCACTAGAGATAGTGGAACAAAGATTCAGAGATTTCTTAAAGTAACCAGTGCTGTTAACTTTGTTTTGCTTCAGGTATTGTACATTTTTTAGTAATCATGCATAGTGGGCAAAAATTCACAATACCTGCAATTAGTGGTATAGCTCCAAGATAAAACCACGCATTTCCTGAGTAGACACCATAGGCAATTAATGCCGAACCTACGACAATTCTGAAAGGTCTACAAAAAGATTTTATTTTATTAACGTTCATAATTTTTCCTTTTAAAATATACTGCAGATTATATGTTATATTAACTAAATCATGCAAGTAATTGCAGGGTTTAGTTATAATTCTTGTTTGTATATTATTATTTTTTAGAGGAGCTTGTATGAAGTTTTTACTTGATGTTGAAAATATAAAATGCGGTGGTTGTGCTAGCCATATTGAAGGTAAATTAAACGCTATAAACGGCGTTAAATCTATCAATATAGATGTTGAGCTTGGGCAGATTTCAGGTGAGATGCTTAGCGATGTTTTAAATGAAGTAAAAACAGTTTTAGCTAAGTTGGGTTACCCAGAAACTGGCACACAAGAAGGCTTAGAAGCTATGGGTTCCAAAGCAAAATCTTTTGTTTCTTGTGCAATTGGTAAAATGAATAAGTAAAATCATAAAAAGGTCTCAAAGGTATTCAATGTCTCAACAAACCATTAATTATGAAGGGATAGAGCATCAAACGGTTGCTCAATTTACTGAAAAAGCTTACTTAGATTATGCCATGTATGTAATTTTAGATAGAGCTTTACCGCATATAGGTGATGGCTTAAAACCCGTGCAACGACGTATTATTTATGCAATGTCAGAATTAGGCTTAAAAGCCAGTGCAAAACATAAAAAATCTGCCAGAACGGTTGGTGATGTTTTAGGTAAATTTCATCCGCATGGTGATTCTGCCTGTTATGAAGCTATGGTATTAATGGCACAGAGCTTTTCTTTTAGATTTCCTTTAGTAGATGGGCAAGGTAATTGGGGCTCGGTTGATGACCCTAAATCTTTTGCAGCCATGCGTTATACAGAAGCAAAATTATCCAAGTTTAGCCAATTATTATTAGCAGAAACAGCTCAAGGAACTGTAGATTGGTCACCTAATTTTGACGGCTCTTTGCAAGAACCAACAGTTTTACCTGCCAGAGTTCCACATATTTTATTAAATGGTACATCAGGTATTGCCGTGGGTATGGCAACCGATATTCCGCCACATAATTTAATTGAAGTAATAAATGCTTGCGTAGCATTATTAGATAACAACGATTTAACTTTTGATGAGTTATTTACTATTTTACCTGGCCCTGATTACCCAAATTACGCTAGTATTATTACCCCAAAAAAAGATTTACGTCGCTTATATGAAACAGGCAACGGTTCATTAAGGCAAAGAGCCAGATATAGCCTAGAAGATGGCATAAATGTAGTGTTTGATGCTTTACCATTTCAGGTGTCAGGTTCTAAAGTTTTAGAACAAATTGCCGCCCAAATGCGTGCTAAGAAATTACCAATGATAGTTGATTTACGTGATGAATCAGACCACCAAAACCCAGTAAGATTAGTTGTAGAATTACGTTCTAAAAGAGTTGATGTTAAAGCGGCTATGCTACACTTATTTGCCACAACTGACTTAGAAAAAAGTTATAGAGTAAACCTCAACGTAATAGGCTTAAATGGTCGCCCACAAGTTAAAAACTTATTAGGTATTTTAAAAGAATGGTTAACTTATAGGTTAAAAACCGTAAAAAGAAGATTGCAATTTAGGCTAGATAAAATTAATGCAAGGCTACATATTTTAGATGCATTGCTAATTGCCTTTTTAAATATTGATGAAGTTATTGCCATTATTCGTGAAGAAGACAAGCCTAAACCTGTTTTAATGGCAAGGTTTAACTTAACAGATACCCAAGCAGAAGCGGTACTAGAGCTTAAACTACGCCATTTAGCAAAATTAGAAGAAGTCAAAATAACTGCTGAACAAGCAGAACTAGCCACAGAAAGAGACAAATTAACTAAACTTTTAAATAGTGAAGCTAGAATGAAAACTTTAGTTAAAAAAGAATTATTAGCTGATGCTAAAGAATTTGGTGATGCAAGACGTTCTCCAATAGAAGAATTAATCCCTGCCCAAGCTATGTCTGAAAAAGATTTACTACCATCAGAGGCTATAACTATAGTTTTATCAACAACTGGCTGGGTGAGAGCCGCTAAAGGGCTAGTAGTTGACGGGAAATCTTTAGGATATAAAGCTGGTGATTCTTTTAAAGCACAAGCTAGTGGGCAAAGCCGTCAACAAGCAGTATTTTTAGATTCTAGCGGCAGGTCTTATTCTTTAGATGCCCATTCTTTACCTTCTGCAAGAAGCCATGGAGAACCTTTAACAGGCAGGTTAAACTTAACTACAGGAGCAAACTTTACTACAGTTTTATTAAGTGAAGCTACTGATACATTTTTAATAGCATCTAGTGCAGGCTATGGCTTTAAAACTGCATACAAAAATTTACACTCCAAAAACAAAGCTGGTAAAGCTGTTTTATCTGTCCCTAAAGGTAGCGAAGCACTAACCCCCGTTAAAGTCAAAAATGAAGACTTAATCATGATTGTTACTGATGAACCAAGAATGCTAGTTTTTAGTGCTGAACAATTACCTAGCCTAACCAAAGGTAAAGGTAGTAAATTAATATTTTTGCCAAAAGCTGTAAAAGTAAATGCTGTGTTTGCTTTCACAAAAAATGCTAAGATTGAGTTAATTGCCAACAAATATATTAAGTTATTTGGGGCGACTGCCATAAAGGCAGCTATGTCTTCTCGTGCTACAAAAGGCATTATCTTGCCTAGAACTTTAAAAAAAATTACTAATATCCAACTAAATAATAGCTAATATGGATCGTTTTTTGCTTAGATAAATATCAAAACTAATTTAAGTAAAGAATTTATGACTCCAAAAATAGTAGCAATTTTTATAATATTAGGTAGTTTTTTTGGCGGCTTTATGATTGCCGGTGGTTCTCCTCTTGATTTATGGCATCCAGCAGAATTACTGATTATTCTAGGGATCGCTTTAGGAGTGTTTTTAGCTTCAACTCCAGTTTATATCTGGCAAAAAACTTTAGTATTTTTAGGTAGATTTTTTAGCGGTAGTAGAGTTAACCAAGAGATATATGAAAATGTTTTAAAGCTATTATATGAATTATCTCTATTGGCTCGCAAAGAAGGTAGTTTAGCTTTAGAAGCACATATAAATACACCCGAACAAAGCTCTATTTTTTCAAAATACCCATTGATTTTACAGCATAGAGAATTAAAAAAATTCATAACTGATAACCTTTCTTATTTACTACTAAACCCTCCCGCTTCATTAGATTTTAAAGAGTATTTAGAAGAGCAAATAGAGGATATTATTGAATCTATGATGGAAGTTCCACGAGCAACAGGCAGAATAGGTTCTTTATTGCCAGGTTTCGGAATTGTTGCTGCTATTTTAGGGGTTATTTTAACTATGAATTTACTTGGTGCAGATATGGATGTTGCACTAATTGGGCAATCTATAGGAGTTGCTTTAGTTGGAACTCTTACTGGTATATTTGTGGCATTTGCTGTGGTAGCCCCTTTTACCCATGCTGTAGAAGTTATGATTAGACAAGATAGAGCAATTTTTGAAGTATCTGCTACCTTTTTAAATTCTTTTAACAAAGGTGTTTCTCCAAGCATGGCATTAGAAATAAGTAAGCAAAGAATACCTGTTGAATTTGAGCTTGCTATAGACTTTGATGGCAAAAGATAATGCGTAAAAAAAAATATGAATGTAAAATTGATAGCGGTTGGGAAATAGCTCTTGCAGATTTAATGACTGTTTTAATGGTGTTTTTTTTAGTAATGTGGCTTACCTCAATTATCTCCCCAGATCAAAGAGCTTCTTTTGTTGATGGCTTTATGGGTGAGGGAGAAGGTGAAGGTGAAGGAGTATTATTAAATGATTCAGTTCTACCTGAAATAATAAAAATCGAAGTTGAAAAACAGCCCAAGCCAGACCTTACCACCGAGGAAGTAGCAGAAGCATTACACAATATTAAACAAAAAGATATAAACATTGTCTCAACCCCCGAAGGAATAAAGATAACATTACGTTCTGACAGCTTTTTTGAAAGTGGTAGAGCAAATGTTAGAGATAAAATACAAGTGGAACTAGAAAACTTGGGAAAATCTCTATTAGACAGACAACAAACAATAAAAATAACTGGCTTTACCGATAATATACCTATAGCAAACTTTCAATTTCCATCCAACTGGGAACTCTCTGCAGCAAGAGCTGCAACCGTTGCTAGAGCATTTGTTGACGTAGGAGTAGACCCAAATCTAATAACTATTCAAGGTAGAGCTTATAATGATCCAGTAGCTAAAAATACTACAGCTTATGGGCGTTCTTTAAATCGTAGGGTTATAATTTTAGTTGAAAAAGGGCAATAATTTATTAAGAAGGCTTTTAAGGCAGTATTCTTAAGAAAGCCCTGAATAAAATTATAATTTGAAAATAAATATTAAAATGGTGCCCAGGGCCGGAGTCGAACCGGCACAGTATTACTACCGGGGGATTTTAAGTCCCCTGCGTCTACCAATTTCGCCACCTGGGCAGGTGTCCTATTTCGGAACGAAATAGAGTATTTTTTATTATAAAAGTGGAGGTGGAACCCGGAGTCGAACCGAGGTAGATGGATTTGCAATCCACTGCATAGCCACTTTGCTATTCCACCATAAATTGGAGCGGGAAACGAGGATCGAACTCGCGACCCCAACCTTGGCAAGGTTGTGCTCTACCGCTGAGCTATTCCCGCTTTTATAATATTGGCGTATTATAGATGCTAACCAATAAATTACAAGGTTTAATTTTATTTAGTGTTATTTTATTTTTGAAGTTTCTATAATTATAGGTATAGCAGCTTTGGTATATTGCACCCAAGTAATTATGGTTAAAATGGTTGCAAAATATAGCATATAAAGCCCTAAAGTAGTAAAATCTATCCCCCACAACGTACCGCCATATAATAACCAAATTAAGGCTATTAATTGTGATGCTGTTTTCATTTTACCTAAATTTGATACAGACACCACCGCCCGTGCATTATATTCAGCCATCCATTCTCTTAAGGCTGAAATGCTTATTTCACGCATAATAATTACTATGGTTGCAATAGTTACCCAAAAACTTTGGTATTCAACTGCAACCATAACTAATGCAGCTGCAACTATTAATTTGTCGGCAACTGGGTCTAAAAAAGCACCTAACTTGCTGTCTACTTTTAATAAGCGTGCTAAGTAGCCATCTGCCCAATCAGTAATAGCCGCTATCATAAAAATGAGAGCAGACCAAAATCTTGCTTCTTCTATTGGAGCATAATATACAATTAAGAAAATAGGTATTAATATTATGCGTGCCCATGTCATTAACATGGGAGTAGACTTTATAAAATCCATATATTTTTTAAGGAACCTCTAGCTCAATATTATAACTTCTTTATCTCAAAACCATAATCATTTAATGTTGTACTCATTTTTTCACTGGTTAATACTGCTAATGAAGATTTGTCTTCTATTATATACTTTTGTGCTACTTCTCTTAATTGCGTAAGAGTTGTTGCCAAAACTCCTTGTCTGTATTCCATTAAGAAATTATGATTTTTACCATGTAGTTTTTGATAAAAATCTTTTTTCACTTCACCAGCTGGTGAACCTGGCTTATCCATTGAGCTAATTACATTTAAAATAGCTTCTTCTACTTGGGTTTGAGTAGCAGAGCTAGAAAGCAACCAATCTAATGCTTTATCAAAATCATCAAAAGTTTCTAATAACCTTGGGTCACGATAAGAATAAAAACTAAAAGCTCCAGATTCTGCATTAAAGGCAGCACCTCCGCCGTAAGCTCCGCCTTTTTCTCTTATAGTAGAGTGTAAAAAACCATTTCTTAAACATGCACTTAACACGGCAAGTTTAGGGGCATCTTTATGCCCTGCACTAACTGCTGGGTAAGCTTTTGCACAAAAGTTCACTTGAGTGCTTGTTATCCATGCTTGCTTTACAGGTTTATGGCTGGCATTTAAATTAAAATTATTGTTGTTATTTTTAACAAGCATTAAATCTTGCCAATTATTTTGCATACTGGCAAGTGTTATAGCATAATTATTTTCGTCTGCAACTAATAGAGCTTGTTTAGGAGCTATTATCAATTTATCTTTAATAGTTTGAAAAGTATTTGCTAATTTTTCTAACTCGCCATCTTGTTCTAATTTTTTATATAGTGATTTAATAAACCCAATACCAACAAAACCACTACGTTCAAATTGCCAAGTTGCAGAGCAAGAAAAGTTTTGATTAGCGGCTTTCATAGCATGCATATGCCCACTACCAGTTACACCTTGATCAAGTGAGCTTTTAATTTGCCCCATTAAATCTTTAATTCTATCTAATTCATTAAAATTAACTTCAGCAATAGATTCCCTAATAAGATTAGTTAAGTCTGCACTATTTCTACCTAGTGATTTACCAGAAATTATATAATGGCTATGTAATTTATTTATATCATTTATATTGGTGCTGACACTAGATTTACCAGCAATGCCACCAGTTTTAGCGGCTTGTAATGACTGGGTTTCTAAATAACTTCTACCTGCAGAACCTAGCTCGGTTAAACAAGAGTTAAACAGTGGCAATACTTGCTTTTCTTCATGCGTTAAATCAGGTAAATCTATTATTAATTGTTGGTAAACTAGCCCATTAGTACCTGTTTGATAACCTGTAAATGATGATTTTTTAGATGCTAAAGTTATCGGGGTTTGAGTTTTAATCTCCTTAGGTATGTCATCTTTAGTTACTTCTGGCAAAATAGATGGATCTTCTATTTCATCTTGCCTTGCTTTTAACGCTAGTGCTTGTTTAATAATTTGTTTAGCTTGCTCAGATGTTAAATTATTTTTTATATTTTTAAGCTTTATTTTTTCAGACTTTTCTTCTGCCTTAGCTAAGCTAGAGTCTGGCGATAAGGTTAAAGTAACTCTATGTGGGTTATTTAATAACAGTTTGGTAATTAAATTAGGTATAAAGTCTGCTTGTTTAATTTCTGCCCCTAATTGCTTTAATGCACTATCAGTATCCAATAAAGCAATCGGGTCGCCGTCATGCATAGCACCTGCTAAAGATTGTAAAATTAGCGATAAACCATAAGGATAACCATCACCAGTTACTTCACGTTGCGACAACTCTAATTGGTGCAACATAGCTTCTACTTGTTCTAAATTAACACCATTATTAGCTATATTTTGTAATTCGCTTAAAATAAGCTGTTCTGTCTGTGCTAAATGCTCGGCATTAGTACCTTGTAGACCAGCAGCAAACACCATTTCTTTATTAGAATCTTCTAAACCACACAAAGGCGATGGAGCATTAGCAAAGCTTGCTTCTTCTAAAACCTTACGTAAGGGTGATGCACTATTGTCTAGTAAAACAGCAGCTAATAAATGTCCTCTTAATACATCTAAAGTATTTTTATTTTCACCTAATAACCAACCCATAACTATATGAGTTTTATCTGCTAAATCATCTTCATTTAAAGCATATTTTTTATTAACTTGCTTAGGCTCGGTAAACCTTGTTTCTGTTGATACTTTAGCAATTTTAACTTTACTTTTAAACTTAGCTAACGCTAGTTCTTCAAATTGAGTTTGATGATCTAAAGCAGAAATATTACCATAGGTCATAAAAACTGCATTTGATGGGTGATAATGACTTTTATGAAACTCTACTAGTTCTGTATAGGTTAAATCGGGTATATCAACTGGTTCACCCCCACTATTGTAATGATAGGTAGATGTTGGGTAAATAGACTCTGTAAAAGCTTGCCATAAGGTAGACACTGGCGAACTCATAGCTCCTTTCATTTCATTAAAAACTACCCCTTTGTAGGTTAAGTCTGAATTGGCATCATCCATTTTTTCGAATTCAAATCTATGACCTTCTTGGGCAAAATCTAAAGCATCTATGTTTGGGAAAAAAACTGCATCCATATATACTTGTAAAAGATTTTGGAAGTCTTTATTGTTTTCTGTTGCAAAAGGATATGCCGTCCAATCACTAGATGTAAAAGCATTCATAAAGGTATTTAAAGAGCGTCTTATCATCATAAAAAACGGGTCACGAACTGGGTATTTTTCACTACCACATAATACGGTATGCTCTAAAATATGTGCCACCCCAGTTGAGTCCATAGGGATAGTTCTTAAAGCAACCATAAATACATTTTGTTGGTCATCTGCTGCTAAATGATAATGCTCTGCACCAGTTATTTTGTGCTTAAAATGATGCACTACAATATTTAAAGATTCTATTGGTTGCGAGCGAATAAATTCAAAAGATGGGTGGTGTAATACTTTTTCAGACATGATGTTTATTTATTCCTAAAACCCTAACCCCCGAATAGAGGATTAGGGTAAAAGGCCGCTATTGCGACCATATTATTGATTTAGAGTTGGCGGTTTTCAGGGGTGAGCTGAGTAGTTACCTATTAAACTTCTTTAATAGAAAGCTTAACTCTACCTTGCTTGTCAATGTCAATTAGTTTAACTTTAATTGCTTCACCTTCAGATAAATAAGCACTAACATCTTCAACTCTTTCTTGTGCAATTTGTGAAACATGAACCAAACCTTCTTTACCAGGCATATAGGCTACAAAAGCTCCAAAATCAACAATCTTTTTAACAACTGCGTCATACACCTTGCCAATTTCTGGTTCGGCGGTTATTTCATTAATTCTGGCTTTAGCAATGTTGGCAGACTCATTATCTTTAGCTGCAATTTTAACATTACCTTCATCATCTATTTCAATAACACAACCAGTTTCTTCAGTTAATGCCCTAATAGTTGAGCCACCTTTGCCAATTATTTCACGTACTTTTTCAGGTTTAACTTTTAGCATGAAGAACTTAGGTGCATTACCTGAAACTTCAGTTCTTGAGCAACTTATTTCTTTAGCCATGGCTGTTAAAATTGTCATACGCCCTTCTTTAGCTTGGCTTAGAGCAATTTCCATAATATTTTCAGTTATGCCTGAAATTTTAATGTCCATTTGTAAAGCGGTAATACCTTCTTGCGTTCCTGCAACTTTAAAATCCATATCACCTAAATAATCTTCATCACCTAATATGTCTGATAATACCGCAAAACTAGTTTCTTCTTTAACTAAGCCCATTGCTATACCTGCAATAGGTGTTGCTATAGGCACACCAGCATGCATTAATGACATTGATGCTCCACACACCGACGCCATTGATGAAGAGCCATTAGATTCGGTTATTTCAGAAACTACACGAATAGTGTAAGGAAATTCTTCTACCGTTGGTAGTAAAGCTGCTAAACCACGCCTAGCTAACATACCATGACCTATTTCACGACGACCAGGTGTACCAACTCTACCGCATTCTCCTACAGAGTAAGGAGGGAAGTTATAATGCAGCATAAATCTATCATGGTAAGAGCCTGCTAAGTCATCAACAATTTTAGAATCTTTTTCTGTACCTAAAGTTGTAACTACAATTGCTTGCGTTTCCCCACGAGTAAATATGGCAGAACCGTGTGCTTTATTTAAAATACCAACTTTACAGGTAATGCCTCTAACTGTACTAGAATCTCTACCGTCAATTCTTGGCTCGCCTGCAATAATTCGCCCTCTTACCACTTCTTTTTGTAATTTAGCAAATATACTTTCAATATCCGTAATCGGCACATCTTCTGCTAATAATTCTGCGATAAGTTTTGCTTTAGCTGTGTCCAAAGCATTATAACGATCCATTTTATCTGCAATGCTATATGCCTGCTCTACATCTGCTTTAGAAAAATTAAATACTTTATCTTTAAGTTCTAAATTTTCTACAGATGCTTGCCAATCCCAAGCTGCCTTGCCGGCTTCTTCTTTAAATGACTTAATTGCATTAATTGCTACTTGCATTTGCTGATGCCCAAACATAATAGCACCAAGCATTATTTTTTCTGAAAGCTCTGCCGCTTCAGATTCCACCATTAAAACGGCATCGGCAGTTCCTGCAACACTTAATTCTAAGTCTAAACTTTCTAAATCACAATTTGCAGGGTTTAAAACATAACCCTTTTCATCAGAATAACCAACTATTGCCGCCCCGATAGGACCATCAAATGGTATGCCTGAAAGAGCTAAAGCCGCAGAAGTACCTAGCATTGCAGGCACTTCTGCACCAATATTTTCATCTAAAGACATAACGGTGGCAATAATTTGCACTTCGTTCATAAAACCTTTTGGGAAAAGTGGACGAATAGGTCTATCAATTAAACGAGAAAGTAGTGTTTCTTTTTCAGAAGGACGACCCTCTCTTTTCAAAAAGCCACCTGGTATTTTACCTGCCGCATAGGCTTTTTCTTGATATTGCACGGTTAAAGGAAAAAAGTCTTGCCCTTCTTTGGCAGACTTGGTTGCGACAACGGTAACAAGAATTTGCGTTTCACCCATAGAAACCATTACGGCACCATCTGCTTGACGTGCTATTTCACCAGTTTCTAAAACTACCTGATGGTTTCCATATTGAAAAGACTTTGTAATTTTTGACATTTTATTCCCTATTTTTATTCTATATACTAATTAATATAGGCATTATGACAAAGAGTTTTATATAACTCAATAGCAGGGTAAAAATTAGGCATAAAAAAACCCACTACTAAGGTGGGGGTTTTACTTAATTTAACTAAAGTAATCTCTAAAGTTTTACTTACGTAAACCAAGCTTTTTAATTAAACTAAAATATTTTGGTGCTTCTTTACGGCGTAAATAATCTAACAATTTACGTCTACGGCTTACTAAACGTAACAAACCAGTACGAGAATGGTTATCTTTCTTATGAGTTTTAAAATGTTCTGTAAGGTAAATAATACGGTTAGTTAAAAGTGCAACCTGTACTTCTGATGAACCTGTATCACCTTCGCTAGTAGCGTATTCTGCAACTATAGCGGCTTTATCTTGTGCTGTGAGCATTAGTATAATCCTATTTAATCGGTTTAAAAAATAATCGTTACCCACAACCGACGGTAGGAACGAAAAATGTATTATAATGTTTTTATAGTAAAAAACAACTATTTTACTAACCCGCAAGCAGAAATGCCCATAATTTAAAAATAGCACATGAGCTTAATTTTGAAGAAAATAACCTTACCAATTCTACTTATCTTTTTTATATGGCTGTTGCTATCTAATGAGCATGCAATAACTATAATTGCTGGCATTGCCTTATTTTTAATTGGCATGAATTATATGGAGAAGGGTTTTAAGTTATTTAGTGGTGGCATGTTAGAGACCTCTCTTGAAAAACTTACTAAAACCACTACAAAAGCGATAGCTACAGGTTTTGTTGCTACATCATTAGCCCAAAGTTCTTCTTTAGTAACCGTAATTATAATCTCTTTTCTTTCAGCAGGAGTACTTGGCTTAACACAAGCTGTAGGGATTATGCTGGGTTCTAATATAGGCACCACAACCACTGCTTGGATAGTGTCATCTATAGGTGTAAATATTGATATTGATGATTATGCTTTACCTATGTTAATTTTTGGGGTAGTAATTCAATTTTTTAAATATAATACCTACAAAGGTTTTGGTAATATTTTAATTGGCTTAGCTTTTATCTTTCTTGGCATCGATTACATGAAAGATGGTTTTGAGGTGTTAAAAGAGAGTCTTGATTTATCAAGCTATACTAAAGAGGGTTATCTTGGTATATTTATTTTTATCTTATTTGGGGCAGTAGCAACTGTAATAATACAATCTAGCAGCGCAACTATGGCGTTAATAGTAATAGCCCTTGCTACTGGGCAAATTGATTACATAAGTGGGCTAGCCTTGGCTATAGGCACCAATATTGGCACTACAGTAACAGCGGCTATTGGGGCTATAGCCTCCAATAGAAATGGTAAACGCTTAGCAGTTGCTCATTTTATATTTAATAGTATTACAGCTCTCTTTGCTACTATATTTATTTATCAATTAATATTTGTAGTAGATAAACTAGCCGCTATTTTATTTATAGCAGAAGATAACTATGCGATGAAATTGGCTTTATTCCATACTCTATTTAATGTTATAGGGGTTTTATTAATGTCCCCATTTATAAAACATTTAGTTAACTTCATTAAAACTTTATTTAAAGTAAAAGACCAAGATACTATTAAAGCAAAATATTTAACGAAAGAAGTAATGCAGTTACCATCGACAACTCTAACAGCTTTAAGAAAAGAATCTATTCATCTTTATGAACTGTCTTTAAAAGTAATTGTACATGGCATAAATTTAAATCGCAGTGAGATTTTTTCAAATAAAAGCATTAAGACTATAATTAAAAAACCGATGACATTAAAAAAAATCAATATTGAGGATATTTATCAAAATAATATTAAACAACTATATAGTGAAATACTACATTTTTCTTCTTTATCCCAAGAAAATATGAATAAAGATGATAATAACAAATTATACGAATTAAGATTTGCTAATAGAAGCACTATTGAAGTAGTCAAAGATACTAAAGAATTGCAAAAAAATCTCAATACTTTTTTAAAAAGTGACAACAAATTTATTATTGCAGAATATAATAAATTACGTTTACAATTAGTTACTAGTTTACGACAAGTTCAACAAATAAAAAGTGATGACTGCAATACTATAAAAATATCATTTAACCTTAAAGCACAAACAAAAGATCTTTTAAGTAATGAAAAGCAGTTAAATAAAAATATAGATACTTTAATTAGAGAAAATAAAATCAACCCAATCATGGCTTCTTCTTTGCTAAATGATATAGGTTTTACTTTTAGTATATGTAAAAAACTACTTAGAATTTCAAATATATTATGGGTTGATTGTAAAGCTTAAAATAGCTATTCAGCTTACCCCTGAGCAGTTACTATATATTTTAATGCTCATTGAACAACCTAGACAATAGTTTTTAGTAGGCTTAAAAACTCATCTCCATATTTTGCTAATTTAACTTCTGCCACGCCATTTATTTGTAAAAATTCCGTTGGTGTTGTTGGTAGTTTAATTACCATGTCAGCTAAAACAGCATCGCCAAATATTTGGTAAGCTGGCTTGTCTTCACTGTCTGCTATTTCTTTTCTTAAGACTCTAAGTTCTTCAAAAATATCTAGTTGGGCGTCGGTTAGGTTATCTTTTTTACTTACTATTTTGCTTGTTTTGGTTTTTTTATTGTCTCTGGTGGCTTTATTACGAGGCTTGGCTAGTTCTAGTGCTTGCTTCCCTTTTAACATATCTCCTGCTTTTGCGGTTAATCGTAATATAGCAAAGTTTTGTATGTCTTGAAAAATATAACCTAAATGAATTAGTTGCCTAATAATACTTGCCCATTCGTCGGTAGAGAATTCTTTACCTATGCCATAGGTGCTTAGTTGTTGGTGTTGATTGTCACGAATTTTTTGATTGTCCATACCTTTTAATACGTCAATTGTGTACCTAATGCCAAAACCTTGCCCGTTTGCTTGTGACAGCCTGTAAATACATGAAAGCACTTTCTGAGCAGCAACTTTTGCATCAAATAAAATTGGGGGGTTTAGGCATACATCACAATTGTTGCATTTTTTATTATGTGATTCACTAAAATAATTTAATAATACGCTACGACGACAGGTAAGTGCTTCTGCAAAATCTACCATGCACGACAATTTAAAATTCTCTATACGTTGTTGCTGTTCATCTGTTATTTTTTCAATAAAGTATTTAGCACTCATTATATCTTGTGTACCAAACAACAATAATGCTTGAGCCGCTAGCCCATCTCTACCTGCTCTACCTGTTTCTTGGTAGTAACCCTCTATATTTTTTGGTAAATCATAATGTACTACAAAACGTACATTAGGTTTGTCTATACCCATACCAAAGGCAACTGTGGCAACTACAATATTAAGCTCATCCCTAATAAATTGGCGTTGTGTTGTTTGCCTGTGCTGGCTACTAAGCCCTGCATGATATGGTTGTGCGTTGTAGCCTTCGTTTTGTAATATTTGGCTTACTTCTTCTACTTTTTTACGGCTAAGGCAATATACTATGCCCGATTGTTGTTGGTGGTTGCTATCTTCTAAAAAACTTATCAATTGTTTAGCTGGTTGTTTTTTGTTTAAAACAGTATAGCTAATATTAGGGCGGTCAAAACTGGTAATATGGGTTTGTAGGTTAGATAATTGTAATCTGTATAAAATGTCTTGCCTAGTGGCTTGGTCGGCGGTGGCTGTTAAAGCAATAAATGGTACGCTTGCGAAATCTTGCCTTAATTGACCTATTTGTGCATATTCTGGTCTAAAATCATGCCCCCATTGTGAAATACAGTGTGCCTCATCAATAGCGAATAAATTTATTTTTAAACCCATTAATTGTTGTTTAAAACTTTGGCTTAATAGTCTCTCTGGAGATACATATAATAAATCTAGCTCGCCCATATGTAACTGTTTTAAAACTTGCTCAGCTGCATCAAAGTCTAAACTAGAATTGTAATATGCGGCTTTTATACCATTTGATTTTAAAGCATCTACCTGGTCTTGCATTAATGCAATTAATGGCGAAACCACTATTGCTGTGCCTTCTAGTAATATGGCAGGTATTTGAAAGCATAATGATTTTCCACCGCCTGTGGGCATAAGCACAAAACAGTCTTTATTATTGATGATGTCATCAATAATTTCTGCTTGTTGTTCCCTGAAGTTCTCATAACCAAATAGGTTATTTAAAACATCTAATGCGGTTGTGTTTGACGACATAGTATTAAAGTTGCCTTAACCTAAGTCTTTTAAGTAACTGTGCATATATAGTGCAATACTTATTGATATTACCGAAAAATAAAATTTTACTGTACGAATTAATAGCTTGTGCTATATGCGTGCAATCACTTGCAGGATTTAGGTTTAAATTAAAACGGTATGTCATCATCATCAAAATCATTTTTTGGATAGTCAGGAGCTTTTTGCGTAGCAGGTGGTTGGTTTTGCATAGGGTTGCTAGCAGGGTTTTGTGTTGGTGCAGGCTGTTGAAAATTATTTTGCTGCATGGCTTGATTTTGCGGTGCTTGTTGTTGCGGGGCAAAAGCAGTATCTCCGCCTTGGCGATTACCACCACCTAACATTTCCATTTTGCCATCAAAACCACTTAATACTACTTCTGTTGAATAGCGGTCTTGCCCTGTATTTTGATCTTGCCATTTGCGAGTTTGCAGTTTCCCTTCTAAATAGACTAGTGAACCTTTAGTTAAATATTGCCCAGCTACTTCTGCTAGCTTGCCAAATATAACTACTCTATGCCATTCAGCTTTTTCTTGCCTCTGCCCTGTGGCTTTATCATTCCATTGTTCTGAAGTTACAATGCTTAAATTTGCTATAGCATTGCCGTTAGCTGCGTATTTCATTTCAGGGTCACGCCCAAGAGTTCCTACCAAGATTACTTTATTTACACCACGTGCCATACTCTACTCCAGTTATTACCTAATCCTGCAAGTGCTTGCACACATCTGACGCAAGCTATTAACTTGTATAGCAAATTTTAATTCTTCGGGAATATCAATAAGTATTCCACTTAAATTAAAATTACTCTACAAATCAATATCTTACGCCATATATGCACAACCACTTGCAGGATTTAGGTATTATTTTTTAATACAAATTTCAAAGGTCTTTTATAAGTAAAGTAATTTTACTTAAAATATTCTGCTAATCCAACCTCATTTATAAACTTCCTATCTATTTTAAAGAAAACTCTATTTTCTTCTAGCTTAAATACCACTTCATGAACTCCTTCATGCTTAAGTATTTTAGTTGTTAGGGTATTTATTTTTTCATCGTTATATTGGCTGTTAAGAGCTACAGATGCAATACTTAATGGTAAAGGGTTGTCCATATAGCTTGCTACTATAAACCAAATTAAGCCTATTGTGCCAGTAAAGAAAAACACACCTTCAATATTATAGTATTGGTAACTTACGCCACCTATTAAACCACCTACCGCAGCACCCATAAACTGGCTACTAGAATAAACTCCACTAGCAGTACCTTTTTGATCTGCAGGCGATATTTTTACTACTAGTGATGGCAAAGATGCTTCTAATAAATTAAAAGCAACGAAAAATAATAATAATATAACTGAGATCCACCAAAAACCACCAGGCAGAAAAATAAAAGCAAATTGCATTAATGAAATAACTAAAATAGCCCCAACAAAAATTTGTTTCATTTTTCCTTTAGATTCAGCCATAATTATGAATGGAATCATTAAAATAAAAGAAAGTAACATTACTGGTATATATATTTTCCAGTGTTCTAGTATGTCTAAAGCAGCTTGGTCTCTAATCATCAACGGAATAGCAATAAACATGGCAGTTAGCATGGCGTGTAAAATAAACACCCCTATATCTAGGCGTAAGAGCTCTTTATTTTTAAGCACTGCTAAAAATTGTTTTTTATCAACCAAGGCTTCTCTTTGAAAACCTTGATTTTTTATTTCTGGCACTGCATAAATAACTAATAAAACGCCTATAAAGGCAATTATTGCCGTTATCCAAAAAATGCCTCTTACCCCAAACCATGAACTTAGCAACGGCCCTAAGGCTAAAGAAGCAGTAAAAGATAAGCCTATAGTTATGCCAACTACAGCCATCGCTCTTAGCCTAAATTTTTCTTCAACCAAATCTGCTACAGTTGCCATTAATACGGCGGCTACTGCCCCCATGCCCTGAATGGCTCTGCCCACTATCATCATTTCTATGGTTTCTGCCATAGCGGCAACTATTGAGCCGAACATAAATACTAACATACCACCAACTATTAGTGCTTTACGCCCATATTTGTCGGATAACATACCATAAGGAATTTGTAATAAAGCTTGGGTTAAACCATAAATACCCATCGCTATACCAATTTGTATGCCTGTAACCCCTGCAAATTCATCTTTAGCAAATATAACAAATACTGGAAAAATCATAAACAACCCTAGCATTCGGGTTGAAAAAATGGCGGCAATAGAAATTGTAGCTCGTCTTTCTAAAGGACTCATTGACTCTTTAACTGTCAACATAATATAAACATCTTCTTTAAAGTTAGGAATTAGGGGGTTTAAGTTAAGCAGATTATAACCTAATGTTGTTATAATATCCGATTGCCGTTTTAAGGGTTACTAATTAAATATGTTAAAAGAAATTATTATTCGTGGAGCTAGAACCCATAATTTAAAAAACATTGATGTTACTCTACCACGAGATAAGTTAATTGTAATTACAGGGCTATCTGGCTCTGGTAAATCTTCTTTAGCATTTGATACTATTTATGCAGAAGGGCAAAGACGTTATGTAGAGTCTTTATCTGCCTATGCTCGTCAATTTTTATCTATTATGGATAAACCAGATATTGACCATATAGAAGGTTTATCTCCTGCTATTTCTATTGAACAAAAATCAACTTCACATAATCCAAGATCTACGGTTGGCACAGTAACTGAAATTTATGATTATTTAAGATTATTATATGCCAGAGCAGGTAGCCCAAGGTGTCATAAGCATAATACTGATTTAATTGCCCAAAGCGTTAGCCAAATGGTTGACCACACTTTGGCTTTACCGCTAGGCACTAAATGTTTATTAGTAGCGCCTATTATAAGAGGCAAAAAAGGTAGCCATCAAAACTTATTACAAGAACTACAAGCACAAGGTTATGTGCGTGCAAGAGTTAATGGTATTTTAATGCACTTAGATGGCTCTATAGAATTAGATAAAAATATTAAACACTTTATTGAAGTAGTGGTTGATAGATTTAAAATTAGAGATGATATAAAACAAAGATTAGCTGAATCATTTGAAACCGCTTTACATTTAGCTGAAGGTGTAGCACAAGTTGTACCTATGGATGAAGAAGATGATTTTGAACTGTTATTTTCAGAACAGTTTTCTTGCCCTAGCTGTGGTTATTCTGTAGCAGAATTAGAACCTAGAATGTTTTCTTTTAATAGCCCACATGGAGCATGCCCGACCTGTGACGGCTTAGGCATTAAACCTGTTTTTGATGAGAATAAAATAATAATACACCCAGAATTAAGCCTAGCAGGCGGTGCTATTAGAGGCTGGGACAGAAGACATAAATATTATTATGACATTTTAAAAGCAGTTACTGATTTTTTTAAATTTGATATAGAAACCTCATGGCAAGAATTAACCAAGCAACAGCAACAAATTATTTTATATGGTTCAGGTAAACAAAAACTACCTATGCCTCATGGTCGTTATTCTGACGAAAGAAGGTTTGAAGGTATCATTCCAAATATGGAGCGTCGTTTTAGTGAAACTGATTCAAAAACAGTAAGAGATGAATTAGATAAATATCGTATCTCACATATTTGTAATGACTGTAATGGCTCGCGTTTAAATTTAGCTGCCAGAAATGTATTTATTAATGATTACACTATATCTAATTTAACAGGCTTAGCAGTTGGTGATTTACACAAAGTTTTTGCTACTCTCACTATGCCAGGCAGTAAAGGCAAAATTGCTAGCAAAATAGTTAAAGAAGTATATCAACGCTTAAGTTTTTTAGTTAATGTGGGCTTAAACTATTTATCGTTAGATAGGGGTGCGGACACTCTTTCAGGAGGAGAAGCACAACGCATTAGGTTAGCATCACAAATAGGTGCTGGCTTAGTTGGAGTAATGTATGTGTTAGATGAACCATCTATTGGCTTACATCAACGAGATAACGACAGGCTTTTAACCACCCTAAACCATCTTAGAGATTTAGGCAATACGGTAATAGTAGTAGAGCATGATGAAGATGCTATTCGTAGTGCCGATCATGTACTAGACTTAGGCCCTGGGGCAGGAGTGCATGGCGGGCAAATAATAGCCCAAGGCACTCCTGCACAAGTAATGGCAAATGATAAATCTATCACAGGGCAGTATTTAAGTGGTAAACGTAAAATAGCTACGCCAAAAAATAGAATAAAACCCAACGATAATTGGCTTACTCTTAAAAATGCAACTGGCAATAATTTACAAAATGTAACTCTAAAAATACCAGCAGGCTTATTAACTTGTATAACAGGAGTTTCTGGTTCAGGTAAATCGACCCTAATCAATGAAACTTTATATAAAATTACTGCCACCGCATTAAACCGAGCAGAACTTAACCCCGCCCCTTATAAAGAAATAACTGGTTTAGAACATTTTGACAAGGTAGTAAACATTAACCAAAGCCCAATAGGCAGAACCCCAAGATCTAACCCAGCTACCTATACAGGCTTATTTACAGGGGTAAGAGAATTATTATCTGCCACCCCCGAGGCAAGAATAAGAGGTTATAACCCTGGGCGATTTAGTTTTAATGTAAAAGGTGGCAGGTGTGAAGCTTGCCAAGGAGATGGGGTAATAAAAGTAGCTATGCATTTTTTGTCAGATGTCTATGTATCTTGTGATAGCTGTAAAGGAGCAAGGTATAACCGTGAAACTTTGCAAATTACCTATAAAAATAAAAATATTCAACAAATTTTAGACATGACTATTGAAGATGCCAGAAAATTTTTTGATGCAATCCCCGTGCTATCAAGAAAACTGCAAATGCTTATGGAGGTGGGTTTAGGCTATATTAAACTAGGGCAAAGAGCCACTACTTTGTCAGGAGGAGAAGCACAAAGGGTTAAACTAGCTAAAGAATTATCTAAACGGGACACAGGTAACACCTTATATATTTTAGATGAACCAACAACCGGGCTGCATTTTCAAGATATAGAATTGCTATTAAAAGTAATACTCCACCTAAGAGACCAAGGCAATACTATAGTAATTATTGAACATAATCTTGACGTAATTAAAACAGCCGATTGGATAGTAGATTTAGGCCCAGAAGGTGGTGCTGGTGGAGGCAAAATAATTGCCACTGGTAGCCCAGAGCAAGTAGCTAAAAATAAACAATCTTATACAGGGCTATATTTAAACAAGGTGTTAGGATGATAATAGTTATGTATAAAAAAATAACAATATTATTTTTGTTGGTTCTACTAGCTAATATAGCTAATACAGCTTATGCACAGCAAAAGTGGCAAGATGCTGATTATATTCAAAGGGCATTTAATGAGATTGCTTTAAAAAACGAATATAAAGAAACCACTATGCAAGTTAGAAAATGGCAATCAGCTATTTCTTATGATATTAATTTTTTTCGAATGAATGAGTTTACTCTTGCAACCGAATTAACCAAAATTCATTTACAACATTTACAACAAATAACTAACTTATCAATTAAACAGGCTACCGATAATAACCCAAACTTATCTATAATTTTTACTCAAGATAAAAACTATAAGCAAGCGATACAGCAATTTTCAACTACAAATATAAAAAATATAGAACGAGAGTCTAACTGTATAGCTCAATTTACTACCAACTCAAAATCTGCAATAATTTCAGCAGTAGTAATTATCCCCATAGACCATGCCATGAGTAGAGGTTTACTGTTAGCTTGTATTGTAGAAGAATTAACCCAAGTAATGGGCTTACCAAATGACTCAGATTGGGTGCATCCCACTATTGCCAATGATAAAAGCAAAGTTGAATTATTAACTGGCTTAGATTACATTTTTCTTAAAATATTATACGCTGAAACAATAACACCAGGCATGTATGGTTCTCAATTGCAAAATAAAATACAAGCAAAAATAACTAAGCTACAGCAACAAAAGATAATTGAACAAGCTAATATACTGGTAAATAAATATGGGTTATTCCCTTTTATAAATTGATTATTTTAAAAAATTAGTATATATTAACAAGTGATTATATTATAATATAATAATATAGAAAACAACAATTTGCCTAATTTTTTTAAATATCGCATATTGTTTATTGAATATTTTCAAATTAACTAATATTGTGGAGCAGCAAAATGAAAAGAAGAGACTTAATAAAACTTGGTGCAGGAGCAATTGCCGCTACCGCTGGGGCAAATATCTTAACAGGTTGTAGCACTGCTGCATCAAGCGTAAAAGCTAAAACTACAGGTGTATCTCGTGTAGTGGTAGTTGGTGGTGGGCCAGGTGGTATTTCTGCAGCCCAAGCAGTTAAAAGAACCGACCCTAGCATTGAAGTTATTTTAGTTGAGCGTAATTCTAATTACCATACTTGCTTTGGTAGTAATTGGTTATTTAGTGATATCTTTACTATAGATGATATTAAATTTAATTATAAAAACCTTTCTAAAGAGCATTCTATTCAAATAATACATGGTGAAGTAATAGGTGTAGATGCCGATAAAAAACTTGTTAGAGTTGCAGGTAATAATTCTATAGAGTATGATCGTTTAATTGTTTCGCCAGGTATTTCATTCCGCTGGGATACTATCGAAGGCTTAGATGAATCTACTGCTAAGGTAATACCGCATGCATGGCAAGCTGGTTCACAAACCGTGTTACTTAATAACCAACTAAAAGCAATGCCTGATAACGGTACTTTTGTTATGTGTTCCCCGCCAAACCCATTCCGTTGCCCTCCAGGGCCTTATGAGCGTGTTGGTATGGTAGCAACTTATTTAACTAAACATAAGCCAAAAGCTAAATTAATTATTTTAGATGCTAAAGATAAATTCTCTAAAATGGGTTTATTTACTGAAGGCTGGCGAAAAACTTATGATTTTGAATCAGGCAATTCAATTATTGACTGGGTTTCTAAATCAAATGGTGGTGATGTCAAGTCCGTTGATCCAAAAACCAAAACTATTACCACTGAAAATGGAGATAAAATAAAAGCAGATGTTATTAACTATATACCAGCTCAAAAAGCTAGTAATACTGCCGTTAAAATGGGCTTAGTTAATGCTTCTGGTTGGTGCCCTATTGACCATCAAACATTTGAGTCAGAATTAATAGCTAATATACATGTTTTAGGGGATGCCAGTATTGCTAGCCCTATGCCTAAATCAGCTTTTGCTGCTGACTCACAAGGTCAAGCTTGTGGAGCGGCGGTTGCTAATTTAATAAACGGTAAAGCAACTAACCCTAATGCAAGATTAGCCAACCAATGTTTTTCTTTAGTTAACCCGACTTATGGTATTTCTGTATTGGCTGGTTATCAAGTAGAAAATCGTAAAATTGGTAAAACAGGTGGTGGTTTATTCCCACAAGATGGTAACTTTGCACGTGAGGCAATCGCTGCTGCTGCTTGGTTCACTAACATTACGGCTTCGTTATTTAAATAATATCGTAAATAATTGCAACTACTCAATTAAGTAGTTGCAATTTATTCAACTCTAATTATTTAGTTAGGGCTTAGCTATAGCTTGGCGTTTTTTAGCAATTAACTTTTGGATTATTGGTGTCATAATAATATCCATAGCTTCTACCATT
Organism: uncultured Piscirickettsiaceae bacterium; assembly: GCA_964549645.1. Taxonomy (GTDB): domain Bacteria; phylum Pseudomonadota; class Gammaproteobacteria; order Thiomicrospirales; family Thiomicrospiraceae; genus Hydrogenovibrio. The sequence goes on from CAZJWQ010000004.1 coordinate 23,825, forward strand.
TGAGTACCAGAACAAATCATAGTATGCTCATTTTGTAACCAAGCACCATCTATCTTATTAACAATATCTGCTAAGCTAACTTCATCATGACGCACATGGGTAATAATTAAAGAGTCTTCGGCGGCAGGCCCCATTGGAGCTTTTTCTGTCTGGGTTGAGAATGGATCTGAAGTATCTACTAATGGAACTCTTTGGAAATTAACATGGGTACGGTGAAACTGTGGCACTACAACTTTTATATAGTCATCCATACGTTCCATAATAGTATCACGCACTTGTGATACAGAATAAGGACGTTCTGAAGTATCACGGTATATTTTTTGCATCCATTCTATATTTACAACAGGCGATACACCTATGCCTAAATCCACATGCTGTGCAACATCGTGCATACCTTCTTTAGGGCCCTGATCCATACGTTTTACCATGCCATGTAGACCTTCATAAAATAATATGTCAGTATCAGGCTCTATTTCTTCCCAAGGAGTAAACTCTCCAGGTAAAAGGTTAGTTCCTAAGCGTGCATTATGCTCATCAGCTTCTTCTTCTGAGTGTAGGTAATAACGTTTATTGCCTGTAGCAGTTTCTTTATATGATGCAAATAATTCTTCTAGTTTGTTAAATTCATTAGCAGCTTCGGCAAAGTGGGTTAATACTGGGCCACAACTTTTTTTAGATTCGGCTACTTTTGCGCGCATATCTACTCTAGAATATTTATGAAAGCTATCCCCTTCAATAATTGCTACATTTAATTTTTCACGTTTAAAAATAGTTTCGACAGCTCTTTTTACAAAAGAGGTTCCTGCTCCTGATGAGCCTGTTACTGTTACTATAGGATGTTGTACTGACATTATTTCATTCTCCTTTATTTGTAACTACTCAGATTGCCCCTGAAAACCGCCAACTCTGCGTTAAGAAATGAACATTTACACATGTAAACTCACATTTCTTGCCTTGATTTGACGGTTTTCAGGGGCAATCTGAGCAGCTACGATATATTTTTATACATCTACATTTT
>CAZJWQ010000005.1:0-23798 GCA_964549645.1 uncultured Piscirickettsiaceae bacterium
TAATGTTCTTGTACCAGATGCTTGTATTGCTTTTTTAACTTCTGCAATATCTATTTTAAACTGCCCTTCTTCTTTAGTTGCTGCCTTGCTGTCATCATTGGAATTTAAGTAGGCAATAGTATCTGGGTCATCAATTAAATCACCTGCGACTTGTTTTTTGCTACTCAAAAAGCCTCTTCTAGCAACAAAATGCAATAATACTCTGCCAAATTGGTAATTAGTTAATTGCTCATCAAGCCCTTTGGCTCTTAATTCATAAGGGTTGCCGATTTTATTTAAGATTATTTCAGGTTGAACGTTGTTTTTTAAACTGGAAGGTAATAACTGTAAAGAAATAAGATAGTTTATCATACGTTGTTTACGTCTCGCACGGCGCTGCAAAACTCGACGACCTAAACGCATATTACGCCTTTTTACATTTTTTGGAGTTGGCACTTTTTCTTCTACGGCTTTAGAAAATATCCTAACGCCTAAATCAACCATCGACATTTCGCCATGCTCACTTTCATCAAATAAAGCCCATCCTAGAGAATTACTACCTAAATCTAAACCTAAAATTGATTTGCTCATGTCTTATTTCTCGTCAATAAATGCGTATGGATTATGTAAGTCGCTCACAGGATCTTTTCGATGATAAACAGTCTCTTTTTTAAAGGCAGATCTCCCAAAAATATATTTTTTAAAACATAAGTATAATTTTTTCATAGAAAAAATCTTAACTTATCACCAACTAAATATCAACTGTTTTTACAAAGAACAGTTAAAACTATATTGTAATTTCTTTAAAAAAACCTTAAAATACTCAGATAACAAAGCCCCAATCCAAATTTAAAAGGATTTTGTTCTTTGTGTTATGACTTGCAATAAATAACTATGGGTGATAGTATTCACTCGTAAAGTAACCGACTAAGGTCTACAATTTGCTTTTCATACCAATGAAATTTATTTTTCGTAGGCAACGCTTTTAAGCGACCATATCCCTCCCAGTGGGGGATTTTATTTTTAATTAAAACACCCTTCTATAAATTCTGCTATATCTTTTATTTGCTGTAAGCAAACTTCATGTTGCATTGGGTAATTTTTTATTTGTGGTTTATAACCTAATTTAGTTAATTTTTGCTGTGCATCTTTTGCTAATGAAATAGATACTACTGAATCTTGTGTTCCATGGGCTATTAGTATTGGTGTTGTAATTGGTTGTTGTATATTTTCTTGACCATTAATTGGTAGGTAAGTTGATAGTGCAATTATCCCAGCTAGTGGTTTTTTAGTTTGTAGCCCTGCTCTATATGCTATTGCTCCGCCTTGTGAAAAACCTGCTAATATTATTTGTTGTGAATTAAAGCCTTCTTGTTCGGCAAACTGTATTAATTGATTTAAATAGTCTTCACTTTTTTTCATGCCTTGCCAGTCTACATCTTCACTAATTGATGATACATTACGAATGTCATACCATGCAGGCATTACCATATTGTTATTTACGGTTATTGGCATTTGTGGTGCATTGGGGAAGACATATTTAATGGCTAAATTTGTTTTTAATTCTGGCACTATACCTTCAAAATCGTGCCCATTTGCCCCTAGCCCGTGTAACCAAATTATGCAATATTTAGCTTTTTCTTGCCCATTTAATGCTTCTACTATTACTGAATCTTTCACGATTTTAATACCTTTTGTTGTTGTACTTTTTTATAAATTTGTAGCAGTGTTTGGTGTGCTTTACTTTGTTGAAAGGTTTGATTTCCTAAAGGTAACCCGTATATAAATAGCTCTCCTGTTATAGATTTATTTACTTTATTGGTAATTTCTTTCCCAAATAACTTTATTAGCATTGCATTATTGTAAGTTGCTTGATTTTCGTATAATTTTATTTCTAAGGCAAAACTTAGGGCTTTATAATAGGTTTGCATTGGTTTATGGTCTACAAAATAAAAGCAATCTTGTAGAGTGTCAAAGGCTTCTTGGTAGTTTTTAGCTGCTAATTGTAAAAACATTTTTAGCTCTATAACTTTTAGTTTTTGCCAATAGCTAGTTTTATCGGGTAATAATCCTATTAAGTTGGCTACCCCTTGGTGGTCTGTTAGCCCTAGTTGTTCTATGCTTTCTAATGTAAGCTGTAGGTTGTTATCGGTTACTAAATTGGTTACTAAGCTTTGTAGTATTTCTCTTAATTTTCTGCCTTGATTTTGGTTGTTTTCTATTATTTCTGCTATTGGGAATACTTCAGACATCCCTGGTACTATTATTCTGCTAGTTGGTAGTTTAAAATGTTTGTAGTCTGCACTATATGGCGTGTAGCCAAGCTGTTTTATTTTTTTAATTAAATAGTTATATTGTTGTTGTATGTCTTGGCTAAAATCCCATGGTATAAATTTATAGTCATAATCTTGGCTAATAAATTTAGCATGAATTAAACCACTAGAGTCAATAAAATGATTTTCTATATTTTCATCATCTGCCACTAGTTGTTGATCAAAAACGGGGGTTTGAAAACCATCTAAAGAGCCTAAGTGCCTACCTTGTAATGCTTCTGTTAGGGTTCTTTCTACTGCTACTTCAAAAATTGGGTGTGCACCAAAAGAGGCGAAACATTGCCCTGTTTCTTGTTCAAATAATATTACACTTATAACTGGGTATTTACCCCCTAATGATGCATCTCTTACAGAAACTTCTAAACCATGTTTTTTAAGGTCTTGTATTATGGTTGTTAAGTTGGCAAAAGCTGCTAAGTGTGTGTTGGGTATTTCAGGCAAACAAATATTTTCGGTTAATATTTTGGCTTTTACCCAGCGTTCAAAAATTTCTGCTAGGCCTTGTACCTTTGCTTCTAAAAAAGTATTACCTGCACACAAGCCATTGCTTGCGTATAAATTGCTAAAGATATTAACGGGGAAATAAACGCTTTGATTAGTAAAAACATTTTGCATAGGTAAACAGGTTATTTGTTTTGCACTATCATTTAGGCTTAATAAATGCTCTGCTTGTAGTTGATTATTAACATCATATAGTTGCCATAACTCTGTATTTAAAACTGTTTTATATTCTGTTAAATTTATTTTTTTTTCATTTGGAAAATATAAAAAATCAAAGTCATTATTTGCTGCTATAAAAAAATCTGCAAAAAAGTAATTAGTTGCTAATCTTTCTAAGAATTCTCCATAAGCACTTGCTATACATGATTTTTTACATGAGCCTTTGCCATTAGTAAAAAGTGTTGGGCAATTTTTATCTCTAATATGTACAGAATAAATTTTTTCAACAGGGTTTAACCAACTAACCTCTTCTATTACAAAACCTGCTGTCTTAAGTATAGTTTTCATATTAGCTATAGAGTCTTCTAGGCTAGAATCTTTACCTTTTATAAATGTTTTTATAGCCATTTTTATGCCTTAAATTAATTATTAATTTCATATTATTACCGCAAATACTTTAGAATTACAACTAATTAAAATTTTGAGAATAAAAATGGCTATAAAAATAAAATCTAACAAAGAAATAGATAAACTTAGGATTGCAGGCAGGCTTGCTGCTGACGTACTTGAAATGATTGCCCCGCATGTTAAAGCGGGAGTTATTACTGAAGATTTAAACCAAATAATGCATGATTTTATGGTTAATGTACAAGGCACTATACCTGCTACATTAAATTATCATGGCTTTCCTGCTTCTTGCTGTATTTCTATAAACCATGTAGTTTGCCACGGCATTCCTTCTAAAAAAAAGTTGAAAAAAGGTGATCTTGTTAATATTGATGTTACAGTAATAAAAAATGGTTACCATGGCGATAATAGTATGATGTTTGAAATAGGTGCAGTTAAGCCTTTTGCTAGTAGACTTAATAAAATATCTCGTGAATGTTTATGGCTGGGTATTGAACAGGTTAAACCAAAAAATACTTTTTATGATATTGCTTTTGCTATTGAAAGCCATGCTCATAAAAATAATTTAACTGTTGTGCAAGAGTATTGTGGGCATGGTATTGGTGCAGAATTTCATGAAGAACCGCAGGTTTTGCACCATACTGCCCCAGAATTAAAAAATATTGTTATAAAAAAAGGTATGGTTTTTACAATTGAGCCAATGATTAATTTAGGTAAAGCACAAGTGAAATTATTAGCCGATAATTGGACTGTATTAACTAAAGATAAAAAACTTTCTGCACAGTGGGAGCATACTATATTAGTAACTGCTAAGGGTTATGAGGTGTTAACCTTACGAACCAATGAAGAGCCTTTTTTACCATGATTAAAGAGATTGATAATTTTATAAACAAGCTTAACAATACGCCAGCAAAAGATGTTTTTATGTTGGGTAAAGCGTTACTTAAAAATTTCACCCAACAACAATATTTGCAGTTTGAACAAGAAACTCCAGTAAAACAACTTCTTCTTGAGCGTTCTAATTTTGTAGACTACTTGCTAATTAAACTTTGGCAACATTATTTACCTACAAAAGCACAAAATTCTTTAAGCTTATTTGCGGTTGGTGGTTATGGTCGCGAAGAGTTACAACCTTATTCAGATATAGATATTTTAATTTTTGGCGAAGATTATCAACAATACTCAGATAACATTTCTACATTTATTACTCTTTTATGGGATATGGGTTTTGAAGTAGGTCATGCAGTTAGAAACTTAGAGCAAACAACCCAAGAAGCTAGTGATGATGTTGCAACTGCCACTAATTTAATTGAATCTAGGTTTATAACAGGCACTAATAAAAATATAAACTTATTACAAAGTATTTGGGATAATGATAAATTATGGCCTAGTATTAAATTTTTTGCAGCCAAATTAGCAGAACAAAAAGCACGTCATAACCGTTATCAAAACACAATTTATCAACTAGAGCCAAATATAAAAGAAAGCCCAGGTGGTTTAAGGGATATTCATTCTATTTTTTGGATAGCCAAACGTCACTATAACGCTACTTCTATACAAGAATTAGTAAAATACAATTTTATAGACCCGTGCGAATATGAAGAATTTATGGATGCTTATGATTATTTAAATACTATCAGGTTTTCTTTACATAAATTAAAACAACGTTCTGAAAACAGGCTATTATTAGAATATCAACAAAGTTTAGCTAAACTACAGGGCTTAGATTATGAAATATTAACCCAATCTGTAGAAGCCTTTATGAAGCCGTACTATAAAAAAATTCAAACAGTAGCGAAGCTTAATGAAATTTTAATCCAACATTTTAAAGAAGAAATTTTTAAAACCTCCAAGCATAATGTTATTGATATAAATCTTAGGTTTCATTTAATAAATAATTATTTAGATGCAAAAAAAGATAATCTGTTTAATAAAAATCCAACCGCCCTACTAGAAATATTTATTATATTAGAAAATCAAAATAAACTAATTCAAGGCATTCGTTCACGCACCATTAGAATGATACGCAACAACTTACACTTAATAAATCAACAGTTTCGTGATGATCCAATAAATAAAGCCTTATTTTTAGCAATTTTTAGGCAACCACAAGGGGTAAATGCTTCTTTAAAACGTATGCATTCTTATGGAATTTTAGGGCAATATTTACCCTGTTTTAAAAAAATAACTGGTTTAATGCAATTTAATATATTTCATGCCTATACTGTAGACGAACATACTCTATTAGTTATTCGTAATTTAAGGCGTTTCTTTATAGATGAATTTGCATTTGAGTTCCCTACCGCCCACCAAGTAGCCTCACAAATACACAACCCTGAAATACTGCTATTAGCAGGGCTATTTCATGACATCGCCAAAGGACGGGAAGGAGAACATGAAGTAAATGGTGCAGTAGATGCCAAAAACTTTGCTAAATCGCATAATCTTGCCGATAAGGATACTCAACTTGTTAGTTGGTTGGTGCTTAAACACTTAGATTTTTCTTATACAGCACAAAAAAAAGATTTATCTGACCCTGAGGTTATTAATGATTTTGCTATAAATATGGGTACACAAGAAAGGTTAAATTACTTATATTTACTAACTGTTGCTGATGTTATTTCAACCTCTCCTGATGTGTGGAATGATTGGAAAAACCAATTATTTTTACGTTTATATAATTTAACTAGCCAAGCATTAGATATATCAGTAACTCTACCCAAAAATAGAATTAAACTAGCTTTACAGCATAAAGAAAAAGCTCTTGAAATATTAAACCAACGTGGTATAAAAAAACAACAATACCAACAATTATGGGCAGAATTTAACGACACTGATTTTTTTAGCCGCCAAGGTTTTATGGAAATTGTAAGAATAACCTTAACTTTAATTGCTAGGCAAGAACATAAAATAATTACTAGCATAGCTGCTAAACCACAACGTGGAGCAACTGAATTATTAATTTTAATGGAAGATAAAGATTATTTATTTGCCCAAATAACTAAAGAAATAGATTTACTACAATTAAACATAGTAGAAGCAAAAATTTATACGGGTAAAAATAATAAAACTTTAGTAATAGTGCATATACTAGATAAAAATCATCAAGCACTTAAAGACACAGGCTTAATTGCACAAATCAACTCTACTTTACAATATCAACTACTCTTAGCTGATATAGAGCTAACTAATACTAATAAAAAACAACCTAGATTATTACAAGCTTTTGACACGCCAACAGAAATTAAATATCAAAAAATAGATAATGAAACCACTGAACTAATAATTAATACTAAAGATATACCAAGTTTATTAGCTAAAATAGGTAAAGCATTTAAAGAATCTAAAATAAAATTATTAGACGCTAAAATTAATACTGTAGGTGAAAAAACAGAAGATGTATTTATAATAAGCACAATGGATAATTGTTTCTTAAACGTTGATTATAAAGATGCTTTAACCAAAAACTTATTAGCACAAATACACTTATAACCATTTCAAACAGTGGCTAAATAATGTAAAATCTAAATCTCGCAAGTGAGCATTCATATAGAGTGCATAGAGTGCAAATTATATGTGCGTGTTACTTGCAGGATCTAGCCTAATTCTCTATTCAGAGAATTAGAGTATAGGTAAAGACCCTTAGTTATGCATTCTATGTGTAAAATACATACCTTTTAACAGGTTAAAGGCTTCATTTAACTCATAATCTTTTTCTAACAAATCAGCAACAATATCGTCTTTTGTTTTTTCTTCAGCTTCAGTTATTAAATTATCATTTTCTAAATGTCCGTCTAAATCTTGCTCTTTTTCTATATTTATCTTTCTTAATTTTTCAAGCCTAGCTCTAGGTATAACTATATCTGGTTGAATACCCTTTTCCTGAATAGAATGGCCATTTGGGGTGAAATAATGGGCTGTAGTTAATTTAATTGCCCCACCATTATTTAAAGGCATTAAGGTCTGTACAGAGCCTTTACCAAAGCTTACTCTACCAGCTATTAAAGCTCTTTGATGATCTTGCAACGCCCCTGCAACAATTTCTGATGCTGATGCGGAACCTTCATTAATTAAAATAACAATAGGTTTGTTTTTCATAAGATCTCCATGACTTGCTTCAAAAATAGCCTTAGAGGATTCATGCCTACCTTCTGTATAAACTATTAAACCACTATCTAAAAAAACATCAGAAACTTCAACCGCCGCTCTTAGTACGCCACCTGGGTTATTTCTTAGATCAAGCACTAAACCATTTAACGGCTTATCATTTTCTAGTTTTAATGCTGTAATCGCATCTATAACATCTGCACCTGTACGTAATTGAAATTGACTAATACGAACATAACCAATATTATTAGTAAGTAGTTGGTGCCTTACGCTAGTAGTTTTAATAATTGCACGGGTTAGCTCTATTACTAAAGGTTGGGTTTCGCCTTCTCTAATAATTGTAAGGGTTATTTTTGTACCAGGTTTACCACGCATAATTTTTATAGATTCCATAAGAGTTTTACCCTTAACTCTTTCGTCATCTAATTTTATAATTAAATCTCCTGCACGAATACCTGCTTTTTTAGCAGGAGTATCATCAATAGGAGAAACTATTTTAATTAAACCATTTTCTAACGAAACCTCCATACCTAAACCACCAAACTCACCTGTGGTATGTTCTTCCATCCTTTTAAAACTTTTAGGTGGTAAATAAGCAGAATGAGGGTCTAAACTAGAAAGCATGCCACTAATAGCACCTTCAAATAATATTTTAGCTTCAATAGGTTCTACATAATTTTGGGAAATTCTTTCAAAAACTTCTACAAAAGTTCTTAACTCATCAAGCGGTAAATTACTTTTTGCAGTAGATGCTACATTGCTATTATCAATTACACCTTTGGCTAAAACACTTGTGCCAAGCACTAAAGCCCCACCTAAAACAACCCCTGATAAAACCCATAATATTTTTTTAGTAATAGATATTTTCACATAAGCTCCATAATATATTTTGTAAAATCTTACACCGTATTAAATTTAGTTGTATCATTATAAATTAACTTTAAGTGACATTAGTAAACTATTTATTTAAAATTGTAATTTAAAGTTTAAATAATACCCTAATTCTTTAATTAAAAACTGGATATTTAAACTCCCTAATCACAATAATGTAAAACCTAAATCCTGCAAGTGGTTGTGCATATATGGCGTAAGATATTGATTTGTAGAGCAATTTTCATTCGAGTGGAATACTTATTGATATTCCCGAAGAATTAAAATTTGCTATACGAATTAATAGCTTAGCTCAGATATGTGCAAGCACTTGCAGGATTTAGGTTAAAGGTTAAATAATGAATCAAACAGAACAAACTATAAAAGAAGAAAATATAGAAAAAGCTGCCAAAGCACTAAAATCAATGGGGCATCCTTTAAGATTAAAAATTTTATGTGTCATAGGGCATGAAGAACTACCAGTTATGGATATTGTGGCTAAGGTAGGAACAACACAAAGTAATATATCTCAACATATAGATATTTTAAGAGCAAAAGAAATAATTGTATCTCGTAGAGAAGGTTCTAAAATATTATGTAAAGTAAAAGATACACAAGTTTTAGACATGTTGCAGTCAATGCAAAAAATATTTTGCGATACGTAATAACTTGTGATATATAATAATTTTATAAATTTCTTATTTTATATAATAAATCTAATAATATTGCTTTAATACTTCTATTATTAGATGGGTTTTTAAATTTTAATACCGCAGTTGGTTCAGATGGGTTATGTAGCGGATGAAAATACCAATTTTCAAGTTCTTCTAGATTTATATTAGAGTCTAAAGCTACTAGCTGCCAAGGGATAAAGGCATTTTCGTTTAAAATTTTTAACCCTGTTGGGGTTACTAAAATTAAATTTTTCTGTTCGATTAAAACTGTTTTTGTTTTACCGTTCTCTGTCCAAATTCTAACTAGTTCACCTTCTTTTAACAAGGTTCCATAGGGTAAAAATAAATATTTTGCATTTAATGAATCTACAGAATTATCTACTAAAGGATAACCTTCAGGAAATTCAAATTTACACCTATTAGAACCCGCACAACATGACATAATTTTATTTTATTGTTTAATATTTAGTGTTTAATAATTTGGTTTAAAAATAATTTTGTTCTTTCATTTTGTGGGTTGTTAAAAAATTCATTAGGGCAATTACGCTCTACTATTTCGCCTTTATCCATAAAAATAACACTATCAGCAACACTTTTTGCAAAACCCATTTCGTGGGTAACACAAATCATAGTCATACCCTCTTCTGCTAGTTGCACCATTACATCTAATACTTCTGAAATCATCTCAGGATCTAATGCAGAAGTTGGTTCATCAAATAACATAACTTTAGGGTTCATGCATAAGCTTCTTGCTATGGCTACACGTTGTTGTTGTCCTCCAGATAATTGCCCTGGGTATTTATTGGCTTGCTCAGGTATTTTTACCCTTTCTAAATAGTTCATAGCTACTTCTTGGGCTTCTTTAAGGGGCATTTTTTTTACCCATACTGGAGCTAAAGTTAAGTTTTCTAAAATAGTTAAATGTGGGAAAAGGTTAAAATGCTGAAAAACCATACCTGTTTCTCGGCGTACTTTTTCAATATGTTTTAGATCAGAAGTTAGCTCTACGCCATCAATAATGATTTTACCTTTTTGGTGTTCTTCTAAACGATTTACACAGCGAATAACAGTGGATTTACCTGAGCCTGATGGCCCGCAAATAACTATTCTTTCACCTTTTTTAACTGTAATATTAATATCTTTCAGTACATGAAAATCACCGTACCATTTATGCACAGAATTCATTTCTATAATATATTTATTATCTGACATTTTATTTACCTTTTATGTCCTGTGTTGAGTTTTTCTTCTAATGACATGCTGTATCTAGACATGCTAAAAGCTAACATCCAAAAAACTAAAGCTGCAAATATATATCCTTCTGTATCAAAGCCCAGCCATGCTGTATCTGAATTAGCTTGTTTTATTATAGATAATAAATCAAACAAGCCTATTATAAGAATTAAAGTAGTGTCTTTAAATAAAGATATAAAAGTATTAACTAAGCCTGGTATGGTGATTCTTAAGGCTTGTGGAAGAATTATAAAGGTCATACTTTTCCAATAACTTAAACCTAAAGATTTAGCTGCTTCATATTGCCCCTTGGGTATAGCTTGCAAGCCCCCTCTTACTACCTCTGCCACATATGCTGACTGAAACAAGATAAAACCTACTAATGCCCTTGATAATTTATCAAAGTCAGTACCTTGTGGTAAAAATAATGGTAGCATTACTGATGCCATAAATAATATCGTTATAAGTGGAACTCCACGCCAAAATTCTATATAAATAATAGAAAAAGCCTTAACTATTGGCATTTTTGAGCGGCGACCTAGTGCTAAAGCTATACCTAGTGGTAAAGATACAGCAATACCAACAATAGATAAAATAAGGGTAAGCATTAAGCCTCCCCATAGATGTGTGCCTACAACTTCAAGACCAAACCAGCCACCATAAATAAGACCAAAGCCTATAAAAGGGTAAATAAATACAATAAATAAACCGACATATTTCTTATATTTAAAAGATTTTATAAATAAAGGTACAAATAAAGCTATTAATAAAGCACCTGCTAAACTTGGTCTCCATAATAAATCTTTTGGGTAAAAACCATACATAAACTGGGTAAATCTATTATCTATGACTGCCCAACAAGCCCCTGCTCCTTCTACATCACAAGCTTCTCTTGATGTTGCCGTCCAAACAGCGTCTATCAACATCCACTGCACCATTGGTGGTATAAACAAATACAGTAGGTACAGCACAATGATAGTTAATAAAACATCAATAGGTCGTGCAAATAAGTTCATTTTAAGCCAGCCAATTACACCTGTATTATTGACTGGAGGTTTCATTTTTGAATAATCTTTTTTAGTTTCAATAGTCATATATTTTACCGTTCAACCAATGCCATGCGTTTATTAAACCAGTTCATCAGCAAAGAAATTAATAAACTAATGGTTAAATAAACAGCCATTGTCATCATAATAATTTCAATCGCTTGCCCTGTTTGATTAAGCGTCGTACCCATAAATACCGCAACAAGGTCAGGGTAGGCAATAACGGTTGCTAAAGATGAATTTTTTGCTAAATTAAGATATTGGCTAGTGAGAGGTGGAATAATTATACGCATTGCTTGCGGTATTATAATAAAACGCATGGTTTGCCCTTGGGTCATACCTATAGACTTAGCTGCCTCTGTTTGCCCATGATCAACAGCAACAATACCTGCCCTTACTGTTTCTGCTATATAAGTTCCAGTATAAACAGTTAAGGCAATTAACAATGCTAATAGTTCTGGGATAATAGAAATTCCCCCTATAATATTAAAACGACCTAAAACAGGCATCTCCCAACTTAAAGGACTACCTGCAAAAAGAAAAACTATTAAAGGCAGAACAAAGATAAGCCCTAATGATGACCATAATAATGGGAATTGTTTGCCAGTTTTTTCTTGTTTTTTTAACGCCCATTTTCTTAAAAAGATTGTTGCTATTATGCCAATAAGAAAAGCCCACACAACCAAACCAAATCCATTTTCAAAAATAGGTGCAGGCAGAAATAAACCACGATTATTAAATTCAATACCTAACCCTAAAGACATACTGTCTCTAACACCAGGTACCGCTGCTAAAACAGCAAAATACCAAAATAATATTTGTAATAGTAATGGTATATTACGAAAAATTTCTATATAAACTGCGGCAATTTTAGATACTAACCAATTTCTAGATAAACGTGCTAAACCCATGGAAAAGCCTAGAATTGTAGCAAAAAATATACCTAGTGCAGAAACTAATAAGGTATTTAATAAGCCAACAATAAAAGTACGCCCGTAGGTTGAATCTTTATTAAACTCAATAAGGGTTTGTAAAATACCAAAACCAGCAGGTTCAGATAAAAAAGCAAAACCTGTAGATATCCCACGTGCTTCCATATTGTACAAAGTGTTATTTACTATAGAAACTAAAAAATAACCAAGTACTACCACCAATATTATTTGAAAAAATAATGAGCGATATTTAGGATCATTCCATATAGATGGTTTAGAAGGTTTTAAATCTGGCAAATTATTAGCCATACTCTCTCCGAGATTAAAAATGTATTTTTTTCATTGGTAGTATTCCTAAAAGAAACACTGAACAACTGGTGTTTGTCAAGGAGGTTGCTTTTTAATAATAAAAAATAAGAATACTATCAATGAAAAAAAGGACAACTTAGCCCTCATCCTCGGATAGAGAACTAAGGTTAAGTGCCCTTTTTAAAAGATAAGACTAACGAATTGGTGGAGCGTATTGAAGACCGCCATCTCTCCAAAGAGCATTTAAACCACGCTCTATTTTAAGCGGAGAACCCATCCCTACATTACGTTCAAAAGACTCAGCATAGTTACCTACTTGGGTAATTATGTTATAAGCCCACTTATCATCAAGACCAATCTTTGAACCTTGACCTGTTAGTAAACGAACAATAGCAGGATTGTCACTATTCTTTTTACTAGTAGCATTTTCAGAGGTTACACCTAATTCTTCAGCATTTAACATAACATTATGTGTCCATCTTACTATGTTAAACCATTGGTCATCACCTTGACGAACAACAGGACCTAATGGCTCTTTAGAAATTACTTCTGGTAAAATCTTGGCATCTGCAGGATTTTTTAATTGAATACGAATTGCATATAATTTAGATTTATCAGACGTTATTACATCGCAACGACCTGTTTCAAAGCCTCTTCTAGTGGCGTCAGCTGTATCATAAGTAACCGGCGTATACTTCATATTATGCTCACTAAAAAAATCTGCAACATTTAATTCTGAAGTTGTTCCTGCCTGAATACAAATTGTAGCACCATCTAATTCTAATACTGAGTTAACACCTATGTTTTTGTTGACCATAAAACCTTGCCCGTCATAGAAATTAACACCAGCAAAGTTTAAACCTAGTGATACATCACGAGTAAATGTCCAAGTAGAGTTACGAGATAAAAGATCTATTTCTCCAGATTGTAGAGCAGTAAAACGCTCTTTGGCTGTTAAAGGGGTAAATTTAACTTTACTTGCATCACCTAAAGTAGCGGCAGCTACAGCACGACAAAACTCAACATCTAAACCTTGCCAATTACCCTCAGCATCAGCACTAGAAAAACCAGGTAGACCAGTACTAACACCACATTGTAAATAGCCGTTTTCTTGTACAGACTTTAAAGTGCTTGCAGAAGCTGACATAGAAGTTAATGCTAACATACTAGCCGTTAACGCAATAGTTGTAGTAATTTTATTCATATTGTTTCCTTTAATATTATAAAAAAATAAATCTTTATTTCACTCATAGCGGCAAAAATATAACATACTTTTCATTATTAGCCTAATTTAGATTTAAGTTTTCTTATGTGATTATTTTTGTTTTTCCATATAAATAGCCCCACTTTATGCAGTTGTGACCTGTTATTAGTAGACTCTTGCAGTGGTACTGCCTGCCAATCCCAACATTCATTTTGTTTTGGTAAATCAACCCCCCAAGCAGGGTCAAAACATTCTATTTGCTCACCTTTTATATTAAATTCACAAATTTCTCTATCTATAATTAAACAACTAACCCCTGCAAAATTATTTAAAATATTTAGGTGTTGTGTAATTAATAATTGTGCTAACTCATTTAATTGTTGTGGCGGGGTATTAAATTTTTTAATTAAAAAAGATATAGGTATTAAAGGTAGTTGGGTTGCTAAATTTAAGGACACTATACAGTCAATTTTTAAATTTAGATTAATTGGAATTATTTGAGTAATATCTGGTGGGTTAGCATTTAAGAAATTAATTAATTCACTAGCAGTTTTTACCAAAAGCAATTCTTTTAAGCAATTAGATACATCTATTTCTAATAAAATTACATTGTCGTATAATTTAGCGGTTTTTTTAGCTTGCTTTAAAAAAACTAAATCAATTAGAATAACTGTTTTAAATTGTTTTGTTATATTTTGTAAAGGTATGTCTTTTAAAGAACCTGCACCAATAATAACAATAGTATTTTTTTTAACGGCTAAAGCTGTGGCTTGTAAAATAGCCTTTTTACATTGCTCATAGTGCGGTAGCCATTGCTCACTACAACGACTAAAACGAGCTTCTAAAGCTATAGAAGAACTTAAATAACCAAGTTTTCTTACATAAGAATTTGTGGGAGTTGTAAAATATTGATAGATTTCTTTAAGCATTAAACCTAAACCCTAATTAAGGAAGCACTTAATCAACTCTATCTTGTATATCTTTCATTTTACGAACCCAAGGTGATACTCCGTATTTTTCACTATACTCGTGCCTAGCTTTATTGGCATCCCTTCTATTCGCATAAGAACCTGTAATAACTACATGCCTTAGACCACTAGAATGTTGTTGATGAATTATTTTACTATTTGTTAAAGACTTATCTTTAATAAATTTTTGCAATGATTCTTTATCTCTCATACTTGCTAACTGTAAAGTATAATTAAAAGCAGGTTGTTTCAGTAGCCATTTTACATTTGCAGTTTTTGCTATTACAGGCTTTTTTTCTTCTTTAGTTATCGGATCTGGCGTAATTCTCTTTAACAATCTTATTACAGGTTGGTTTACTGGCTTTACTACTGGAACAACTGGTGGCGTTGGTTCGGGTATAGAAGATGGTTCAGTTTTTGTTGTGGTTTCCGCTGTGGTTTTTGCCGTCATAGGTAATATTTTTTCTGCCAGTTCTTTAATTACTGCTTTATCATCGGCTAAAGCTTTCTTACCTTCTAGCTTTAACAATAACTCCCCTAATCGACCTTCTAATTGTGCAGAAAGTTTTTTTAATTTATTATCTAATTGTTGCTCATCTATAGCTTTTGGTTGATCTGCTTGTTGCTTAGCTATAATAGTTGTAGTAGTAGTAGTAGTAGGTTTTTTTAATAAAATAATATCTTGTTCAAGTGTTGTAATAGTGGCTTCTAAGGTTGTTACAGTGTCTTGTAAAGATTGAATAGTTGTAGCAGATTTAGTTTGTTGCTCTTGTAAAGAATTGAGCTGGTTATTAATACTCTGTGAAGCTATATAAAATATACCAATAAAAATAAGTAGTAATGAAATCGTTATTATAATTATAAAAAAGGGTGATCTTGATACTTTACTTACAGGTTTAGTAATTTTTGCTGATTGACTGTTAGAGTTATTAGGATAGTTAGCAGGAACCACATTTTCAGCCGCATTTAACCAGTCGTTAAGTGAATGCTCGGGTTCTTTATTTGTAGTCTTAGTATTTTTCTGAGCTTGTTTTTCAATTTCTTTTAATATTACAGCTCTTTCTTTTTCTAATTCTTTAATTGTTTGTGCCATTAAAAACCTTAAAACCCTTGTTTTTATGTTGTTAATATAATACAGTATTGTTAATATTAATTATACTGATTTTTAACGGAGGTTATATTTAAATGTACAATATTGGCATGGATGAGGTTCTTGCTGCTTTACCAATTATGTTAACACTAGCCGCTATTATGATAACCATTATATCTTTAGCTATGATAGGGGTTTATTATGCTTTTAAAGACACTCACAAAGAAAAACTAGAAAAAAATAAAAAAATCTTAGCTATAGATAAAAAAAATAAAGAAGAAAGTGAAGAAAATCCCTAATAAATTTCTCCTTTAGCTTCTATTTTTCTAAGTAGTGTAAATAGCTTAAATAGTAGAATAGCAGCGGCACTAACAAAACCTATAACAATGGCATACCAAAAACCTTTTACACCAAGTGGTTCAATAAATATTGAAGTAAACGCCATTAAATAGCCTATACCTAAACCTATCCCCCAATAACAAAAAAAGGTGACCCACATGGTTATTTTAGTATTATGCAAACCTCTTAAAGCCCCTGCACTAGCTACTTGCATAGCATCAAAAGTTTGATAAATTGCAGCAATAGTTAATAACCCTACAGCTATATTAAGCACATTAATATTATCGGTATACAAGCCAGCTATTGGTTCTCTTAACATATAAGTAAAAAAAGCTGAAAATATACCTGCCATTAATGCTGTAAATAATCCTGCATAAATTCTTATATAAAGTTCCTTCTTTAAACCTTTACCATAGGCATAGCTGGCTCTTATAGTTATTGCCATAGAAATGCTTAAAGGTAGCATAAACAACAACGAGGTATAACTGACTGCTATTTGTTGGGCGGCAATTACTTCTGTACCCAAAATAACTATAAATAAGCCAATAAAGCTAAATAAGCTTACTTCAAACAATAGAGCTAAGGTGTTAGGCACCCCTAAAGATAAGATTTTTTCTATACCATTTTTCCATAATGGTCGCCTAATGTTTTTGAGGTTGAAATTAAGATATGGTTTGATTTTATCAGAAAAAACTGCATAGCCAATAGCTACCAGCAACATTGCCCACATAGTAATAGCTGAAGCTATGCCGCAACCTGCCGCTCCATAAGCATCAATTGGCCCCCAACCGTAAATAAATACAAAATTTAAAGGAATATTAACAACTAGGGTTAATAAACTAATCCACATAGTGGGTATGGTCAAGCCTATACCTTCCCAAAAAAATCTAAATACAAAATATATAGCAAGTGCAGGCAAGCCTAATGCTATATAAAACAGGTAACTTTGGGTTAATTTATAGACTTCAGGCTCAAGTGGTAAAATATCTAACAGCCAATGGCTATTTACCAATAAAAATAACATCATCATGCCTATAGGTATTGATAACCAGATGCCTTGTTGAAAAAACACAACCATTTGTTTATTATTATTTTTGCCAAATTCTTTAGAAACTAAGGTGGTTATAATGCTTAATAAACCTACGGCAAGCATTATAACGGGGAAGAATATGCTAGAACCAATACCTATTGCGGCTAAATCGTTAATACCTACTTGCCCAGACATTATAGTATCTGCAACCCCTAAACCTGCTAGAGACAATTGAGCTACTAGTATTGGTGATGCTAGTTTTATTAAATGCTTAAACTCTTGCCATATACCAGTTGGTAACATTTATTTTTTATCTTTTTCAGAAAACTCTGTTTGTTGGTCAGAATCTTTTTTCTTTTGCCAATAATTATCACCAAATTCTTTGGCTACATCTGTGTCTAACTGATCATCATATAAACAACTATCAATTCTTTCTAACAAAAATGGTGCAAATAAAATAAGGGCTACTTTTATAACCCAATACGCCATAGCATAAATAACTAGCCCAAATAATATTACTATTGGAAACCCAAATAATAAATCAACCAATAAGGCTTCACCACCAAAGAAATTCTCTAAAAATAGTTGATCTATAAGAGTAAAATGCAACCAATAAAAGACCCCTATTAAACTTAAAAATATAGCCATATAGTTAAATGGGTAAATAATTCTGGAACTTCTAAATAAATAAAACATTACTTCATAATCCTTAAGGAAGAGCTTAATAACTGCGATTAATCTCGCACAAAGGTCTCTAAATTTATCTTATTTCTATTTTAGGGACTCTTTGCGTTATTCCACACAATAGTTCATAGCTTATAGTATCGGCATAATCAGCGATGGTGTCTACAGGCAACCCTTTACCCCATAAGGTAACTTCTGCACCAATAAACACATCTTTTGCAATTTTAGTTACATCAACACTAATCATATCCATAGAGACTGCACCAACTAATGGAACTAATTGGTTAGCAATTAATACAGGAGTGCCACTTTTTGCATGTCTTGGATAACCATCACCATAACCAACCGCCACAATAGCAATAAAGGTATTTTTATCTGCCATCCAAGTATTATTGTAGCCTACAGTATCGCTTTTTTTTATCCATTTTAAAGCTATAATTTGTGAATAAAACGACATTACAGGCTTAAAACTTGGTATTAATTGTTGATGCTTACCTGCACCATACAACATTATGCCTGGCCTTACCCAGTCTAAATGAGATTCAGGAAATCTCTCTATAGCAGCTGAATTGGCTAAACTTTTTTCACCTACACTATTTTTAGTTAATGAATTAAATAAATCCATTTGCTGTTGTGTAAAGCTAACGCAACTATCTGATGATGAAAAATGAGACAACCAATTAATGCTAATAGAGTTATTTAATTTAACTATTTTAGCTTGTAATTCTGTTATTTGTTCAAGCTTAAAGCCAAGGCGATGCATACCTGTATCAATTTTAATCCAAATAGTAAGCTGTAAGTTTTTATTAATTAAAATTAAATCTTCTAGCCACTCTAATTGATAAAATGAATGGATTACTAACTCTAAACGATGTAATACAACCAATGGCATTTCTTGTTCACTAAATACCCCTTCTAGTAAAATAATAGGGTGTAAAAAACCATTTTGTCGTAAAAGAATTGCTTCATCAATTGATGCTACCCCAAAACCATCAGCGGCTGTTAACTGTTTAGCAACCCGAATAAGTCCATGCCCATAACCATTAGCTTTAATAATTGCCAGTATTTTAGACTTAGGCACAAAGACTTTAACTTGAGCTAAGTTTTGCGCAAGTGCGGTTAAGTTTATTTCTACTCTAGTTGGTCTATAAAAAGCCACGTTAATTACCTAAATTACCTAATAAGGATCGTCAGGAACTTCAAAACCTGCATAATTTTCAAACTTAGTGTACCTGCCAATAAAGGTAAGCCTAATAGTGGCTAAAGAACCATTACGATGTTTACCTAAAATTATTTCTGCAACACCTTTATCAGCCGTATCTTTATTATAAACTTCATCTCTATAAATAAAAACAATTAAGTCTGCATCCTGCTCAATTGCTCCAGACTCTCGTAAATCAGCCATTTTTGGTCTTTTATCTGGACGTTGTTCAAGATTTCTACTTAATTGTGATAAAGCTACAACAGGTACATCAAGCTCTTTAGCTAAAGTTTTTAAACCTCTTGATATTTCAGAAATTTCATTTACTCTATTTTGAGTTTGTATTGAACCACGCATTAGCTGTAAATAATCTATTACAATTAAACCTAAACCAGTAACAGCATCTTCAGGGTTGGCTATTTTATCAGCTAAGGCTTGTTTATATTGGCTGTCTCTTATATCTTTGTCAATTCTTCTAGCTCTTGCTCTTAAATCATTAATTGTTAAGTCAGGGGAATCATCAATAAAAACTTTAGCTTGTGATAACTGAGTAACTGCCACATTTAATTGCCCAAAATCATCTGGCTCTAATTTACCGGTACGAATACGCTCTGCATCAATTCTACCTACAGAACTAATCATCCTTAATACTAACTGTTCAGATGCCATTTCCATACTAAAAACAGCAACATTTGCTTTAGTTTTAATAGCTGTATTTTCGACTAAATTCATTGCAAAAGTAGTTTTACCCATTGATGGACGACCAGCAACTATAATTAAATCGCCTTTTTGTAAACCCGACGTAAGCTCATCAAATTCTGACAAATGAGTTTCTAAACCAGTTATAGAGCCATCTGAATTAAAACGTTGGTCAATAGTAGAGACCGCACTATCAAGTAATGTTTGCATATCTTGATATTCACGCTGTGTTAATGCACCATGTTCAGATATTGACATAACTTTACTTTCAGCAATATCTAATACTTCACGAATATTTTTGCCTTGCGGAAAATAACTGTTTTCAGAAATATCATTAGCTACTTGTATTAAGCCACGTAAAATAGATTTTTCACGAACTATATCAGCGTAAAATTTTATATTGGCAGAACCTGGGGTATTACTTACTAAATCAACTATATATTCTTTACCACCAGAATCATCTATTTTACCAATAGATTCTAATTTTTCAATTACGGTAATTAAATCAAATGGTTTAGATTGTTGGCTAAGCTGTTGGATTGCACTGTATAAAATTTGGTGCTGTTGAGTGTAAAAATCTAACTCTTGTAATTGAACACTAATTTCATCAAACTTTTCGTTATCTAGCATTAAGCCACCAATAACAGATTGTTCGGATTCAATAGAGTGTGGAGGGACTTTGAAAAGTGTTTCGTCTTTCATTATTTTATGCACTATTTAATGTGAGACCTTTGCACGAGTTAGTCACGAGAGTAAAATGAGCTAGAATTTTGCAGATTTTAGTCAAAAAATAAGCTTAATAGCTAGCTATTGAGCATTTTTTTGGCTGAAAGATGCGGAATTATAGCCATTTTAATCCGTGAATAACCTCGTGCAAAGGTCTCAATGTATGTAAATATTATTGCATACCTAACATATAAAAAACGGAGCTTTTGCTCCGTTTTTTAATATATCTTTTGACTTGTTAATAGCTTTAACTTTCAGAAGCCTTAACTTCTACAGTAATTGATGCAATTACATCTATATGTAATTCAACATCTATTTCAAAAGTACCTGTATTGCGTAAAGATCCATCAGGCATACGCACTGATTTACGTTCTACATTAAAGCCTACTGCATTTAAAGCACTAGCAACGTCAGCTGTACCAACAGAACCAAATAATTTACCTTCATCACCGGCAACTGATTCTATAGAAACAACCACCCCATTCATTTTTTCATAAACGCTTTGGGCTATTACTAATTCTTCAGCAGCTACTTTTTCCATTTGGGCACGCTTAGCTTCAAATGCAGCTACATTCTCTTTTGTTGCTGGCTTGGCTTTTCCTTGTGGAATAAGAAAATTACGAGCATAACCTGATTTTACAGAAACTTGAGTTCCTAAATCACCTACATTTTGTACCTTTTCAAGTAAAATAACATTCATTGTTTAAACCTTCTAATTTAACCCTAATCCTCGAATAGAGGAGTAGAGCTTAAGATTGCGTCCATCGATTACGAATATCTAACCAAGTATCTATCAAGCCCATGGCAGCTACAATCAAAATTGTTTGTGGAAATAAAAATAATAAAAAATAAAAACCTACTAACCATATATTACTCAAGCCTCTCTTAGCAAAAGCATGATGAGTAATTGCCAACCCAGGAAATATTAACCCTGCTATAAGCACAGCTGATAAATCTTGCATAAGAACAGAGTCACTTAATAAGCTAGTAACTATAACAACAATTGCAAGATATGCCACATTCTTAGGTAAACGTATTTGATAAAAATCTTCACGAAATTTACCTGGGTAATACAATTGTGATTGCCACCATCTTGCTATCAAGATAATAGATACCCACAAAAATACGGCAAACATTGCCAAAACTAAAGTAGCAACCTTAGTAATATTTTCAATAGTTTGAGCTGGTATTTCAACCCCTGCTTCTGTTATTGCTGGCAAAAAAGTGCTTTCAAATAAAAGCTTCCACCAAAGCGTAGTATCACCAACTATTAGATGAAAAACAACTACCGCAATCCCTGCCATTAATATAGAAACATGGATTGCACTAGCTAATAAATTAGTTTGCCTTAAAACTAAAGATATAATCCAAATAGGCAATATAAATTCTACTATTGCAACAACAGCTGGCAATATTGAGCCAGATAAAATAACCGTTAAAGATAAAATTGTAACCATTGCAACAGCAAGGGTTTTAAAGCCATCTATTACGCCAACTCTAAGGGTAACTAAAGCAATAACTGCCCCAAGCAATAAACCAACCGGGGCTATCCAAACAGTTAGTATAGCAAGTAACATTGTTGCAAATAAAGCCTGTACACGGCCTTTCATTGCATAATTAGCAACGAACAACATTCTTATTTCTTTTATTTATGTTGGTCAGTGTACGGCAATAAAGCAATATATCTAGCTCGCTTAACTGCTGTTGACAACTGACGTTGATACTTTGCACTAGTTCCAGTAATACGACTTGGTACAATTTTACCTGTTTCTGTAATATAACTTTTTAAAGTATCTAAATCTTTAAAATCAATTTCTTTAACGCCTTCAACGCTAAAACGACAGAATTTTTTTCTTCCAAAACCTCTACCCACGTTTATCTCCTAGACGTTTATCATCTTTTTGAGCCATCATTACAGATGGATCTACAAAAGCTTCTTTACGTTTAACAATAATGTTACGTAACACAGCATCGTTGTAATAAAATAAATTTTCTAACTCTTTTAATGAGTCTTGCGTACATTCAATATTCATTAATATATAATGAGCTTTATGTACTTTATTGATTATGTAGGCTAACTGACGACGACCCCAATCTTCAAGGCGGTGAATTGAACCGCCATTTTCTTCTATAACACCACGGTAACGTTCAATCATCGCAGGAACTTGTTCGCTTTGATCAGGGTGTACTAAAAACACGACTTCATAATGGCGCATTATTATCTCCTTATGGATTTAAAAAAGCCTTCTAAATCTTTGCATAGTAACAAAGTTAGTAAAGCAAGGAAATTCAAAAATATAACCCCAATTCTCTATTCAAGGATTAGGATATAAACATTATATTGTATGAAAGCATGGCATTATAAACATTTTTAAGCTAAAAACAAGCTTAAAGCTAGCTATATTTATAATAAAAATAAAAGCCACTATATTGGCTTAAGAATTGCTAGTATATTATTTATAATTTTGTGTGTTCATTATATAAATCTACTTTATAATAGCGAAAACATACATAAACTATTTCATTAAATAAAAAAACGGCAGTATAAACATGGTTATTGATAAAAATATAAACATTTTAGTTGTAGATGATTTCTCTACTATGATAAAAATTGTAACTAATTTACTAAGAGAGTTAGGCTTTACAAATATAGATGATGCTAATGATGGATCAAAAGCCTGGCCGATGATTAAAACTGGCAAATATGACTTTATTGTTAGTGATTGGAATATGCCAGAAATGACCGGTATTGAGCTATTAAGAAATGTTAGAGCACACCCTGATTTTGGTGACATGCCTTTTATGCTAATTACAGCAGAACAAAAACGCAGCCAAATATTAGATGCAGCACAAGCAGGGGTTGATGGTTATATTGTTAAACCTTTTACAGCTGCTACCTTAAAAGCAAAAATAGATAAGATTGCAGAGCGTAAAAGTTTATCCAAAAGAGGAGTAAAGACTGCTCCAGTTAAGAAAAATATCACACCACAAAATACAGCATTTGCAGCCCAACAAAAAGCAAAAATGCAACAAATGCTTGCCTCCATGCCCCCTGAAAAAAGAAAAGCTTATATAGAAAGATTAAAGCGTTCGCAACATACCAAGTAAGGTTTTTAAGTAACCTTTAATTACTAATGCCAAGTTTTTCACAACTAGGCACTGCCCCATAGAGTGATCTGCAGTAAGCATCACGCATTTTGTAAATAAAACAAGCAAGACAGTTTATTCTATTAGTATTAATTTATAGTTTGATAAATACTTTTTCTTTCTACTTTGGCATTTTCAACCAAAGCGTTAATTCTTGCA
>CAZJWQ010000006.1:0-3210 GCA_964549645.1 uncultured Piscirickettsiaceae bacterium
GATTAGGGTTTAGGGTATAATTTTGTAAAAATTCAGTTTAACCTAAAGTCTAAATATAGAAAAGAAACAAGCAAATGTCAACAGAAATAACCACTAATGAATATAATCCACAGCAAATAGAGCAAACCATCCAAATAAATTGGGAAGCAGATAAAGTTTTTGCAGCTAAAGAAGATGCTACCAAAGAAAAATTTTATTGTTTATCAATGTTTCCTTACCCAAGTGGTAAATTACATATGGGGCATGTGCGCAATTATACTATTGGTGATGTAGTTTCTCGTTTTCAGCGTATGCAAGGTAAAAATGTATTACAACCTATGGGTTGGGATGCTTTTGGCTTGCCTGCTGAAAATGCAGCTATGCAACATGGTGTAGCCCCTGCAAAATGGACTTATGAAAATATTGCTTATATGCGTGAGCAATTAAAATCCTTAGGTTTGGGTGTGGACTGGTCAAGAGAAATAGCAACCTGTAACCCTAAATATTATCGTTGGGAACAATGGTTGTTTACACGTTTATTAAAAAAAGGGCTAGTTTACCGTAAATTATCAGTAGTAAACTGGGACCCTGTTGACAAAACTGTACTAGCAAATGAGCAAGTAATAGATGGTAAGGGTTGGCGCTCAGGTGCGCTTATTGAGCGTAAAGAAATTAACCAGTGGTTTTTAAGAATTACTGATTATGCCCAAGAATTATTAACTGATTTAGATGAGTTAACAGGCTGGCCAGAGCAAGTTAAAACTATGCAAAAAAACTGGATAGGTAAATCAACTGGCTTAGAAATACAGTTTATTGTTAATGATGGTATAAGCACAGACACTGAAAATTTAAAAGTATATACCACTCGCCCAGATACTTTAATGGGCGTAACTTATGTGGCTATAGCCGCAGAACACCCTTGGGCTATTGCGGCGGCAGTTAATAACCCAAAATTAAAGGGTTTTATTGAAGAATGTTCTCATGTATCTACTGCGGCGGCAGATATTGAAACTATGGAGAAAAAAGGTGTAGATACTGGTATTAGTGTAAAACACCCTTTAACTGGAGAAATAGTGCCTGTTTGGGTGGCTAATTTTGTATTAATGGGTTATGGAACAGGGGCAGTAATGGCAGTGCCTGCTCATGATCAAAGAGATTATGAGTTTGCCAAAAAATATAATTTAAGTATTAAAGCAGTAATTAGTGAACAACAAGGTGTAGCAACTGATGTATCAGAACAAGCCTTTACTAATAAAGGTTGGTTATATAATTCTGGGCAATTTGATGGTTTAAAATCAACCCAAGCATTGCCTGCAATGGCCAAAGTATTAGGCGAGTTAAAACTTGGTGAAAAACAAATAAATTTCCGTTTACGTGACTGGGGTATTTCTCGCCAACGTTATTGGGGTTGTCCTATCCCTGTAATTTATTGTGATGATTGTGGGGCATTACCTGTTGCAGAAGCTGATTTACCAGTTAAATTGCCTGAAGATTTTATCCCAGATGGTTCAGGTTCACCTTTAGCTAGTTCAGCAAAGTTAGCAAGTTTTAGAGAGTGTATTTGTCCAGAATGTGGTAAAAATGCAGCCAGAGAAACCGATACTTTTGATACTTTTTTTGAGTCATCTTGGTATCATGCTCGCTATACTTCAAAAGATAATGATGAAGCAATGTTAGATAATAGAGCAGACTATTGGGCGCCTGTTGATCAGTATATTGGTGGTATTGAACATGCTATTTTACATTTACTTTATGCAAGATTTTTTCACAAATTAATGAGAGATGAAGGTTTATTATCATCTAATGAACCTTTTAAAAATTTATTAACTCAAGGTATGGTATTAGCCGCTAGTTGGTTTAAAGAAGATAAATTAGGTACCAAAACTTGGTTTTCTCCATTAGACGTTGATAGTGACAGCAAAACATTAAAAGCTGATGGCTCTAGTGTTGAATATGGTGGTATTATTAAAATGTCTAAATCAAAAAATAATGGTATTGATCCACAAACTTTAATTAAAAAATATGGGGCAGACACCTTACGTTTATATATTATGTTTGCCGCACCACCAGAGCAAACTTTAGAGTGGTCTGATACGGCAGTAGAAGGCTCATCACGTTTTTTAAATAGACTATGGCGTATAGCACAATCCCACATTAAAGCAGGTGTAGTTGCTAGTTGTGTAAGCAATGACAATTTAATTAAATTACAAAAAAACCTACGCTTAAAGCTACATTTAACTATCCAAAAAATTACTGACGATATGGGCAGAAGAATGCACTTTAATACCGCAATTGCCGCGGCTATGGAATTGGTTAATGAACTATCTAAATTTAATGATACTTCTGAGCTAGGGCGAACTGTTATGCAAGAAGCTTTAGAGAAATTACTATTGCTTTTATCGCCAATGTCACCGCATATATCACAAAAATTATGGAATGATTTAGGTTATGATGGTCTAATCATTGATGTTGCTTGGCCTAAAGTTGACCAACAAGCTTTAGTAAAAGATGAAATAGAAATAATAGTACAAGTTAACGGTAAGCTAAGAAGTAAAGTAGAAGTGCTAGCTAATGCTAGTAAAGATGATATTTTAGCAATTGTTAAAGCAGATAAACAAACAGCTAAGTTTATAGATGGCAAAGAAATTATTAAAGAAATAGTAGTGCCAGGGCGTTTAGTAAATATTGTGGTTAAAAATTAACAAGGATAGCTCTGTTGCTTAAAAATATAAAAAAAATTACCTTACCAATTTTTATGGTTTTATTTTTAATCTTGTTAACTGGTTGCGGGTTCCATTTAAAAGGCTTGGGGCAAAATGCTGTAGCAACATTTTCTAGCATTAAAATTATTAACGACAATATAATTAATGCAGATATTAAGCGTTATTTACACAAGCAACTTATTGGTTCAGGGGTTGTTATTGCAACTAATATAGTTGATGCAGAAATAACCATAACTTTTCAGCCAACACAAATTACTTCTTCAGTTACCAGCAGAACAGGGCAAGGAGAAGCCTCTTCTGAACTAATTAAAATGGCACAACATTTTACAATTATTAATGTAAATACCGAACAACAGCTTTTACAAACAACTGTAGTAAGCTATCGTGATAGAGATATCAACAGAGGAGCATTGCAAGCATCGGCAAGAGAATTAACTAGCATCAAACAACAAATGTCTGCAGATATTGCTGCACAAATTTTAAATAGAATAAATAGAATAAATAGAAT
>CAZJWQ010000006.1:3310-22068 GCA_964549645.1 uncultured Piscirickettsiaceae bacterium
TGTCTGCAGATATTGCTGCACAAATTTTAAATAGAATAAATAGAATAAATAGAATGGCCCAATGATTAGTGCTCCAGCTTTTATTAAACAACTACAAACTAACCCAAGTTTTACTGTAAAACCAATTATTTTATTATATGGTGGAGAGCCTTTATATATTCAATTATCCCTTGATCAATTACGAGCTAATTTAAAGCAACAAAGCTATTTGCAACGAGATAAAATAGATGTTGATGGTAATTATAAATGGCAAAATTTAAAAAGTGAAGTATCTGCGGGTAGCTTATTTGCCGATAAACGAATTATTGAAATACATGCCCCAACTGCTAAATTTGGTAGAGAGGGCGGTGCTTTTATGCAAGAATGGTTACAAATGTCTCACGATACTCCACCAGAAATTTGTATTATTATAATTTGTGAAAAGATAGACTTTAGGCAAACTAAAACCAAATGGTTTCAGGCTATTCAAACTAAAGGGCTAATAGTACAATCTAAACCGATTGAAGGGCAAAGTTTAATACAATGGTGTAACAACAAAGCAAGAGAACTAAGCCTTGTTTTAGAACCAGACGCAGCTGCTTTATTGGCACAAAGAGTAGAAGGCAACTTGTTAGCCGCCAACCAAGAGTTAGAAAAACTTAGCTTATTATTTAAAGGGCAAACTTTAAATGCACAACATATAGCAAGCAATGTTGCAGATCAAGCTCACTACCAGTTATTTGCATTAAGTAGTGCCATGTTAAATGGTAAAACAACATATGCCCTGCAAATACTTAATCGGTTAAGGCAATCAGGCATAGAACAAACAATAATATTATGGCTGCTTGCTAAAGAATTACGTGAATTAATTAATATTAGCCAACAACAACAAACACAAACCTTGCCACAAATATTTAAACAATTAAGAATTTGGAATACTAAACAAATAGAATATACAGTCGCTTTAAGAAGGCATAATTTAAATTACTTACAAGACTTGTTGGCGATAGCTTTAGAGGCAGATTTAAACTTAAAAGGCATTAGGCAAGGCTTTGATAAAAATAATGCTTGGGTAGATATAACCGATTTAGTTTTTAAAATAGCTAGGAGAAGCAATAATGAGCGAAATTAAAGAAATGATGCAAGACATAGGCAAAAATGCTCGTAAAGCATCAAGGCAATTATTAGCAGCCACCACCGCAGAAAAAAATAAAGCATTAAATGTTATTGCCGACGAATTATTAAAGCAAGCAACAATGTTAAAAACTGAAAATGCTAAAGATTTAGAGCAAGGTCGTAACAAAGGTTTAAGTTCTGCAATGGTCGATAGGTTAGTTTTAAACGATAAAATTATTGCAGGTATGGCAGAAGGTTTAAGGCAAATTGCCACCTTGCCAGACCCTGTGGGCGAAATTTCTAATATGAAATATTTGCCTTCAGGTATTCAGTTAGGGCAAATGCGTGTACCTTTGGGGGTGGTTGGTATTATTTATGAATCACGCCCAAATGTAACTATAGATGCCGCGGCTTTATGTTTGAAATCAGGCAATGCCACAATTTTACGTGGCGGCTCAGAAGCTATCCATTCTAATAAAGCCTTAGCTAAGTGCATTGCAACCGCACTACAAAAAACTAATTTACCAGCCAGTGCGGTGCAAGTTATACCAACTACTGATAGAGC
Source organism: uncultured Piscirickettsiaceae bacterium (assembly GCA_964549645.1). Lineage (GTDB taxonomy): Bacteria > Pseudomonadota > Gammaproteobacteria > Thiomicrospirales > Thiomicrospiraceae > Hydrogenovibrio. The sequence goes on from CAZJWQ010000006.1 coordinate 4,971, forward strand.
CGCGGTGGGTGAATTAATAACTATGACAGAATTTGTAGATGTAATCATCCCACGAGGTGGAAAAAGTTTAACTTCCAGAATTAGTAATGAAGCAAAAGTGCCAGTAATAAAACATTTAGATGGAATTTGCCATGTTTATATTGACGATGAAGCCGATGAAGACAAAGCAATAAAAGTAGCGCTAAATTCTAAAACCCATCGGTATGGTGTTTGTAATGCGATGGAAACTTTACTTATTGCTGAGTCAAGAGCTGCACAAATACTACCTAAGTTGGCTAAACTTTATGCACAAAAGGGTGTAGAGTTAAGAGGTTGTAGTAAAACTTGTAATATCATAACTGCCAAAGTTGCTAGCACACAAGATTGGGCAACTGAATATTTAGCACCAATTTTATCAATTAAAATAGTAGCTAATGTTGATGAAGCTATGGAGCATATTGAAACTTACAGTTCCAGACATACAGAGTCCATAATTACCGAAAATTTTACCATTGCGCGTAAATTTTTAGCTTTAGTTGATTCTAGTTCAGTAATGGTAAATGTTTCAACAAGGTTTGCAGACGGTTTTGAATACGGTTTAGGTGCCGAAATAGGAATAAGCACCGATAAAATACATGCCAGAGGGCCAGTAGGTTTAGAGGGTTTAACTTCACAGAAATACATAGTATTGGGTGATGGTAATATTAGAGATTAGGGTAGTTAGCTACCTAGCTTTATAAAAAAAAAGCTTTAAATGCTATTGTATATTATTTAGATAAAGTGTAAAATTTTCATTTAGTTGTGATTTAGTTCTTAAAATAACAATATAACTTTTTTAAATTCAGGGAAATTAACATGAAAAAATCACTAGTTGCATTACCATTAATTGCGACAGGTCTTTTATTATCTGTAAGTGCCGCGTCAGTTTATGCGGATGGTCACGGAATTGCTCATGAAGGCACAAAAGCTTATGTGCATGCTATTGATGGTAATATTGTGCGTGATAGTTTTGGTGGTTGCGTAAGAACAATTCATTGGTCACAAGATACAGCAATTGCTGCTTGTGGAGCTAAAGAACAGGCAACAGCAGTAGTTGAAAAGGAAACATTTGTAAGATTTACTAAACCTGTAGCCTTACCAACGCCTGTAGAGCCTAAATCTTTTGTAAAATTCACTAAGCCTGTTGCTCTTTATGATACTACACCAAAAAGCACGATGGCGTTTAAAGGTCTTTTTGAAACTAATAGTGCCATACTTACTAGTAGTGCAAAAAGTTTATTAAACCCTTATGTAACTTATTTAAAAGCTAATGCTAATAAATCAGTAAAAGTAATTGGTCATACAGACTCTGTGGGCAAAGCTTCTTCTAACCAAAGACTATCTTTGAAAAGAGCTAATAGTGTTAAAAACTACTTAGTATTGCAGGGTATTGCGGCTAATAGAATTGATGCAGTAGGTATGGGAGAAAAAAGTCCAGTAGCCAATAATAATACAGCAGCAGGACGTGCAGAAAACCGTCGTGTAGAACTTAATCTTATTTAATATTTTATTATTGAATATTTTTAATAAAAAAATGCCACTTTTTAAGTGGCATTTTTTTTATATAATAATGAATAATTTTGGTAAATGTTATCCCTAATCCTCGGATAGAAAAGCGAAATAAGGTGTAAGCCTTTGGTTTCACAGTGCATTCAAGAAATCTTAGCTTCACCCATCGGTTAAGCGGGCATTTTTTGGATGTGCTGTGGAATCAAAGTCTTGTGTATTATTCGTTTTTCTATTCGGGGATTAGGGGTTATTGGAGTAATTGATTAAAAAATTAATTGGTATTAATGGTGGAACTTTTGATCCCATTCATTTTGGTCATTTAAGACCTGCACTAGAAGTTTTAATGCACTTAAATTTAAATCAAGTAAGGTTTGTCCCTTCTTTTCAGCCAGTTCATAAAAACAACCCTGCGGTATCTGCAGAGCATCGTTGTGAGATGGTACGTCTTGCTATAAAAAGGCAACCTAAATTTGTATTAGATACTATAGAATGTGATCGTAAAGAAGATTCTTTTATGATAGACACTTTATTATATTTAAAAAATAAAAATCCAGATGATGTGTTAGTCTTAATGATGGGTACAGATGCTTTTGCAAGATTTGATAGTTGGCATAAATGTCAACAAATTTTACAATTAGCTAATGTAGCAATTATGCATCGACCAACTAACCTAGCTTCTTACGATAAAAAAATTACAAAAATTTTGACCAGTCATAAAGTAAATTCTTTAACTAGAGACTATGGGCAAATAATAGAGATTGCCGTAACACAGCTTGATTTAAGTGCAACTGCTTTAAGAAGTTTTTTGCAAAAAAAAGAATCTGTTCGCTACTTAATGCCAGCAGATGTAGTCGAATATATTAAATGTAATAATTTATATTTAGGAGAGAAATAACAGTTATGAATATAGAACAAGTAGAAAAAATGGTTGTTAACAGCCTAGAAGATAGTAAAGCTTTGAGTATAGAAATACTAGATGTTACTAAGAAATGTTCTTTTACTGATAGAATGATCGTTGCTACAGGCACCTCAACTACTCATGTAAAATCAACAGGTAATGCAGTTGCTCAAGCATTTAAAGATGCAGGAGTTCCACCATTAGGGGTTGAAAGTTCGCAAGACCCAGAGTGGGTGTTAATTGATTTAGGTGTGGCAATTGTCCATGTTATGACTAAGTTAGCAAGGGAAAAGTATCAGCTAGAACAGCTTTGGTCATTTGAACCTAACGCTAATAGATCTTCTGTCGTGGGTTAGATATGGGCATCTCTAAAAACATTTAAATGATTATTCACTTTATAGTAATAGGGCAAAAAATGCCTAATTGGGTACAAATAGGTTACCAAGAGTATGCAAAACGTTTACCTAAATCTTGCTCTTTAAAACTAGTAGAATTACCTATGGCAGTTAGGTCTAAAACATCTAATATAGATAAGTATCAGCAAGAAGAAGCCAAACGTATTAAGGCAGCCATCACTAAGGGAGCTAAAATAATAGTTTTAGACGAAGGTGGTAAACAAGTAAATACTATAGAGTTTTCACAGCAATTAAAAGTATGGTTAGGCTCAGGGCAAGACATAGCATTAATTGTTGGTGGTCCTGATGGTTTAGCTACAAGCCTATTACAACAAGCGCAATGGCAATGGTCGTTATCAAAATTAACCTTACCGCACCCAATGGTTAGAATTATGGTAGCAGAACAAATTTATAGAGGCTGGTCAGTTTTACAAAACCACCCATATCATAGAAATTAAATACCATTTTGATTTCTAACATCAATTTCTATTTGCGGATTAGGGTAAAATACCCAACTATCTAAATTCAATATTTTAAAGGATTATATATGTTTGATAAATCAATGAAAATAGCCGGCTATGATGATGTTTTAGCACAAGCAATTACTGATGAAGCTACCAGGCAAGAAGATCATATAGAACTAATTGCTTCTGAAAACTATACTAGCCCTAGAGTTATGGAAGCTCAAGGTACGTCTTTTACTAATAAATATGCAGAAGGCTACCCTGCTAAAAGATACTATGGCGGTTGTGAATATGCAGACGTAGTAGAACAGCTTGCTATTGATCGAGCTAAAGAATTATTTGGTGCAGATTACGCTAATGTACAGCCACATTCAGGATCTCAAGCAAATGCACCTGTTTATTTGGCATTATTAAATGCAGGTGATACTGTTTTAGGTATGAGCCTAGCTCATGGCGGGCATTTAACTCATGGCTCTCACGTTAATTTTTCTGGCAAGCTTTATAATGCGGTACAGTACGGTATAGATGTTGAAACTGGTAAAATAGATTATGAAGAAGTTGCTAAACTAGCTAGAGAGCATAAGCCTAAAATGATTATTGCAGGTTTTTCAGCTTATTCACAAGTTATTGATTGGCAAAAGTTTAGAGATATTGCTGATGAAGTAGGTGCATATTTTATGGTAGATATGGCACATATTGCAGGCTTAGTTGCTTGTGGAGAATACCCAAGCCCTGTGCAAATTGCTGATGTAACAACTACCACTACTCATAAAACATTACGTGGCCCACGTTCTGGTTTAATTTTAGCTAAAGCTAACCCAGAGATTGAAGAAAAATTAAACTCAGCAATTTTTCCTGGTACTCAAGGAGGGCCTTTAATGCATGTTATTGCAGCTAAAGCTGTGTCTTTTAAAGAAGCCATGGAGCCAGAATTTAAAACCTACATCCAAAATGTAAAGAAAAATGCTAAAGCTATGGCTAAAGTATTTATGGATAGAGGTTTTGATGTAGTATCTAAAGGTACAGAAAACCACTTGTTTTTAGTAAGCTTTATAAAACAAGGCTTAACTGGTAAATTGGTCGATGCTGCTCTTGGTGATGCCCATATAACTGTCAATAAAAATGCCGTACCAAATGATCCAATGTCACCTTTTGTTACCAGTGGTATAAGAATAGGTACAGCGGCCTCAACCACTAGAGGCTTTACACAACAAGAATCAACTGATTTAGCCTCTTGGATGTGTGATGTAATAGATTCTTGTAACCAAGCAAAGCAAACATGGAATAATGGCATTGTTGCAGGGGTAAGAAAAAAGGTAACAGATTTATGTGCTAGCAGACCTGTTTATAAATAAACTTAGTATTTTTTAATGAGTTTTTCAAACTTCGATAAAAAAATGATGGCTAAAGCTATTAAATTAGCCAAAAAAGGCTTGTATTCAACCAAGCCTAATCCTGCTGTTGGCTGTGTTATATGTATTGATAATAAAATAGTTGCACAAGGTTGGCATAAAAAAGCAGGTGAGCCACATGCAGAGCAACTTGCTCTTAAACAAGCTAAACAAAAAAACTTATCCTTAGTTGGGGCAAGTGTTTTTGTTAGTTTAGAGCCTTGTTCGCATATTGGTAAAACACCAGCTTGTGCAGATGCTTTAATTTCTGCAGGCATTAAAAAAGTAATTATTGCTATGCAAGACCCTAATCCATTAGTAAGTGGTAAAGGTATTAAAAAACTATTAGATGCAGGTATTGAGGTAAAAGTAGGTTTATTGCAAAATAAAGCTATCAACTTGAATAAAGCATTTATTTATGCAATGACTAATAAATTACCATTGGTGCGTGTAAAAATAGCAGCCAGTATTGATGGCAGAACAGCTTTGGCAAATAATGTAAGCAAATGGATAACAGGAGCTAAAGCAAGAATCGCCGTACATAAAATGCGTGCACAATATGGTGCACAACATAGTGCTATAATTACAGGAATTGGCACTGTGCTAGCAGACAATCCTAGTTTAGATGTTAGGTTAACTAATAAGCAATTAACAAAATTAAATTTAACTGCTACAACTTGTAACCCGACTAGAGTGATTTTAGATGCTAATTTAGATATACCTTTAAATGCTAAAATATTTTCACCAACAGGTAAAGTTATCATTATGACCTCACAACAAGCGTTTAATACTAAACAAGCTGTTGTACAAAGTTTATTTAGTAAAAATGTTGAAGTTATAGTAATAGCAAGTGATAAAGAAAAATTAGATCTAAAAGCAGTTTTATCTTACCTTGCTAGAGAGCAACAAATACAAGATGTAATGGTTGAAGCTGGTGCTATACTTGCAGGAGCATTTATTCAAGCTGGTTTAATACAAGAAATTCATGCTTTTATAGCACCAGTTTTAATGGGCAATAAAGCCAAGCCAATGTTTTGTTTAGAAAACCTAGTAACTATGGATGATAAAATTAGTTTTGAATATACTAGCGTTAAAAAAATAGGGCAAGATTTACACTTAATTTTAAACCAAAAGGTATAACTAATGTTTACAGGCATTATCGAAACAATAGGTACAATAACAAATATTGAACAAATAGGTGGTGATGCTAAATTTACTATCAATACCAATAATTTAGATATGTCAGACGTTAAGTTAGGTGATAGTATTGCCTGTAATGGAGTATGTTTAACTGCCATTAAGCTTTTAGATCATTGCTATGTTGCCGACGTGTCTGCAGAAAGTTTAAATGTAACTACATTAGGGGCAATGGCAGTAGGCAGTAAAGTTAATTTAGAAAAAGCTTTAAGGCTACAAGATAGGCTAGGTGGGCATTTAGTTTCAGGGCATGTTGATGGCATAGGTGAAGTTATAGAAATTACACAAGAAGCAAGATCGTGGCGTTACAAAATTAAAATACCAGCAAATTTAGCTAAATATATTGCTCAAAAAGGCTCTATTTGTATTAATGGTATAAGCCTAACCGTTAATACGGTTACTTTAAATACGTTTAATGTTAATATCGTCCCTCATACCAAACAAGAAACAACTATTGATGAATTAGTAATTGGCTCTAAAGTTAATTTAGAAGTTGATTTATTAGCAAGATACCTTGATAGAATGTTAAATGTAGAGCAAGCTACCGAAGGTCTTGAAACAACTAATAACCTAACTAACAAACCAGTAACGAACAAACCAGTAACTACAGCAATGTTAGCCGAAAATGGATTTATTTAAGATGCAACTAAACACAATTGAAGAATTAATCGCCGATTACAAAAAAGGTAAAATGGTCATCTTGATGGATGATGAAGACCGAGAAAATGAAGGCGATTTATTAGTACCAGCACAAACCGTCACCGCTGAAGATATTAACTTTATGGCAAAATATGGCAGAGGCTTGATATGTTTAACTATGACTAAACAAAAGTGTAATCAACTACATTTGCCTTTAATGGTGGTAGACAATAAAGATCCACATGGTACTAATTTTACGGTTTCTATTGAAGCTTCTAAAGGCGTAACTACAGGTATTTCAGCAGGAGATAGAGCAATTACTATCAAAACAGCTGTAGCTAAAGATGCAACACCGCAAGATATTATAACTCCTGGGCATATTTTTCCATTAATGGCACAACCTGGTGGGGTTTTAATGCGCGCAGGTCATACTGAAGCAGGCTGTGATTTAGCTAGCCTAGCAGGCTTTGAGCCAGCATCAGTAATTGTAGAAATTATGAATGAAGATGGTTCTATGGCAAGACGAGATGACTTAGAAAAATATGCAATTGAACATGATTTAAAAATAGGCACTATTGCTGATTTAATAGAATATAAATTACAAAATGAAAAGACTATTGAAAGAGTTTCACAATGTAAGTTACCTACAGAATTTGGTAATTTTAACCTTATAGGCTATGAAGATATAATTGAGCATCATGCCCATTTCGCACTAACTTTTGGCGACATTTCAGGTTCAGAGCCAGTAGCTGTTAGAGTGCATATGGCAGATACTATGTGTGATTTTTTTGCATCACAAAGGCAAGAATGTAAATGGCCATTACGTTTGGCTATGAAGCAAATATCAGCAATGGAATCAGGGGTAATCGTTGTACTAAGAAAACATGAAGAAGGCATAGATTTACTTGATAAAATTCAAAATTACCAAAGACATGATTTAAACATAAATATGCCAGAAAATAAAACAGAAGATGATGTTAAAACTTATGGTTTAGGGGCACAAATAATTGCTGATTTAGGTTTATCTAAATTGAAAGTAATAGGCACAGAAAGCAAAAGAACTGGTTTAAGCGGTTTTGGGCTTGAAGTAGTTGAATATATTGATAAAGAATTATCCTAAGGAATTAAGCATGAAAATTATTGAAGGTAACTTAACCGCAGAAGGAATGAAAATAGGCTTAGTGGTTGGGCGTTTTAACAGTTTTATAGTAGATAGTTTAGTAAAAGGCGCTATAGACACCATAGTTAGGCATGGCGGAAGTTTAAATAACATTGAACAAGTAATGGTACCTGGCGCATTTGAAATACCATTAGTAACACAAAAAATGGCAGAATCTGGTAAATATGATGCAATAGTGGCATTAGGTGCAATAATAAGAGGTGGCACACCACATTTTGAATATGTAGCAGGAGAGTGTGTAAAAGGTATAGGGCAAGTCTCTTTAAAATTTGGCGTACCAATATCTTTTGGAGTCTTAACAGTAGATACTATTGACCAAGCTATAGAAAGAGCGGGCACCAAAGCTGGTAATAAAGGTGAAGAATGTACTCTAGCAGCCATTGAAACCGTTAATGTTTTAAAACAGGTTTAAGCCCTAATCCCTATATAGAATCATAGGTTAGTGTGCAAGTGCTTGATGCACCTAGCACTTGTGCAATAATCATGATTTCTATATAGGGATTAGGGTTAAGTGCTTCCTAAAGGAAATAGCAATGAATTTAAAAGATATAAAACCAGGTCAGGGAGAGGAAATCCCTGAAAAACCACAAAGAATAAACCCAAGAACCAAAGCAAGAAGAGCCGCTTTACAAGCCATTTATCAATGGCAACTAAACGCTACAAATGCGCATGAAATTATTAAGCAATTTAATGAAAATGAAAGGCTAGCTGGTTTAGACATAGAATTATTTAATGAACTGGTAAATTCAGTGGTAAATAACCATGAAAGTTTAGATGAAATATATTCCTGCTTTTTAGATCGTAAAATTGCTTTAATTAATCCTGTTGAAAAAAGTATTTTAAGGATTGGAACTTATGAGTTACAAAGTTCATTATCTGTGCCTTATAAGTCTGTTATAGATGAAGCAGTTGAATTAGCTAAAAGTTTTGGAGCAGAAGATGGTCATAAATATATAAATGGTATTTTGGATAAGGTAGCACAAAAGCTGCGGGCAACAGAGATAAATGGGCTCCTCTAAAAACCTAAGCACAATTTATAAAACGCATAAAACAGTGCCTTTTTCACCCAAAAACTCGGTCAATAGCACACTATTCACCTCCTTTTTGGGTAAAAAATACACTATTTTCTACATTCCATAAATCACACTTAGGTTTTTAGAGGTGCCCAAATGCTGTCTGAATTTTCAATTATAGAACAATATTTTAAACCAATATCAATAGGTGTTGGTGCAGTTGTCGGTATAGGTGATGATGGGGCAGTAATTTCATTACCAGTTAATAAACAACTAGTAGTGGTAACAGATACTTCTATTGCAGGTGTACACTTCCCTACAAATACTCCTGCATTTGCAATAGGTTGGAAATCACTAGCTGTAAATCTTAGTGATTTAGCCGCTATAGGGGCGACACCTGCCTTTTTTTCTTTAGCTTTAAGTTTGCCAAAACAATTAAATAATGAAAAATGGTTAGCCGAATTTGCTAAAGGTATTCAACACCTCGCCAATCAATATAACATAGCACTAATTGGTGGAGACACCACTAAATCAGCAGTATTGAGTATTACAATTACTGCCAATGGTTGGGTAGAAAACAATAAAGCAATTTTAAGATCTGGGGCCATTGCAGGCGATTTAATTTATATTTCAGGTAATATTGGTGATGCTGGTCTTGGTTTAAAAAAAGTAATGTCATCTGCATCTAAAGTAGGTTTTGAAGATTGTATAAAGCAATTAAACACCCCAGAACCACAAATTGTTTTAGGGCAAAATCTGCTTAATTTAGCAACTAGTGCTATTGATGTTTCTGACGGTTTACTGGTTGACTTAAAGCATATTTTAAAGCAATCAAAAGTATCAGCGACTATTAATTATGCCAATATGCCTTTTTCTATAAAAGTAAAACAATATGTCACAGAAACACAAGAGTATTTGTTCCCTTTAACTTGTGGTGATGACTATCAACTATGTTTTACTATTGCTAAAGATAAACAAACACAGCTACTTAAGATAGCCAATAATATAAATATCACGCTAACCTGTATAGGTGAAATTGTTAAAGGTAATAATGCTGATATATATATAAATAATAAAAATGGCACACAAATGGTAAATACTTTTGGTTATAAGCATTTTTAATTTTATTTATTAAAGGTTTTATTGTATAAAAATGACAAAATTTATTATTAAGCTGTTCCCTGAAATAATGGTTAAAGGCAACGCAGTTAAAAAGAAAATGGTAAGTCAGTTACATGATAATTTACGTACTCAACTAATAAGAGTTCAGCCAAATATAGAGACTAAGCGTTATTGGGATAAAATAGAAATATTTTGTGAAGATATTTGTCTTGAGCAAGTTTTAAATATATTAATTAAAACTCCAGGAGTAGAGCAGGTATTACAAGCAGAACAATCTCAAGCATTAACCTTAGAAGAAATAGCCACTCAAACGGCTAAAATAGCTATACCAAAAATAGCAGGTAAAACTTTTGTAGTTAGAGCTAAAAGAACAGGTACGCATGACTTCACTTCATTTGATATAGAACGTTTTGTTGGTGCATATATTTATAAAAATGGGCAGCCAAAAGGTGTTGATTTACATAATCCTCAAGTAAAAATAGAGCTTGAATATCATCAAAATCAACTAAATGTTATTCAAAAAAGACATAAAGGTCTGGGCGGCTTTCCATTAGGTACTCAAGGTGAATTGTTATCTCTTATGTCAGGTGGGTTTGATTCTACTATTGCCAGTTATTTAACTATAAAACGCGGGCTTAAAACTCACTATATATTTTTTAATTTAGGTGGTGATGCCCATGAAATAGGGGTTAAGCAAGTTGCTTTTTATTTGTGGGGGCAATATGCTTCATCACATAGGGTACAATTTATTAGCGTACCATTTGCAGATGTAGTAACTGAATTATTTGACTCAAGCCATGAAAGTTATATGGGGGTTATTTTAAAAAGACTTATGTTACTAGCGGCAGAAAAAGTTGCCGATAATATGGGTATAGATGCTTTGGTTACAGGTGAAAGTGTTGCACAGGTTTCTAGCCAAACATTACGTAACTTAGCTTTAATTGACAAGGTTAGCTCTAAATTAATTTTACGACCTTTGGCAACCATGGATAAACCAGAAATAATGGCAATGGCAGATAAAATTGGCACGCGTCATTATGCAGAAAGCATGCCTGAATATTGTGGAGTTATTTCTACAAACCCTGTTATTAATGGTTCTTTTAAAAGAATAGAAAAAGAATTTGCAAAATTTAATTTAAACGTTCTTGATAAAGCTGTTGAAAATAGTACTACAATAGCTGTAGATCAAATTATTAAAGACATTAATAACAATCCTGTGGTAGATGTGGTTAATAAAGTTTCGAATTACGAGGTAGTTATTGATATTAGAAAGCCTATTGAGATTACCAATAAACCTTTAGAATTAACAACAATATGTTTAGAAATTCCTTTTTTTGAATTGAAACAACAAATTAAAAAGTTAGACAATAGTGTTAATTATTTATTGTACTGTGAAAAGGGGGTGATGAGCCAGTTACATGCCCAATATTTAATAGATGAAGGTTTTAACAATATTAAAGTTTATCGACCGTAAATTTTTTGTGGGTCAGAGCTTCCTGTTGCAGATTCGCCATTTTCAGCCATTATTTCAGCAATAAAATTAAGCCTATTAGTTTTTACTTTTTTAGATGCCTGTAAAAACAATTTCATTTTTTGTATATCAGCAACATAATTTACTGTTTCATGCCCTATTCTTTCTCTTGCTATTATTTCTACATTATAAAACCATATATAAGGGTTTAAACCACGTCTTTTTGCTTCTCTTTTAAGTCCCAATACTCTACTTGGTCCTGCGTTATATGCGGCTAAGGCAAAATTTATTTGCTCTTCTGCGGTATAGTTATCACTGGCAAAATAATTTTCTTTTAAAAAGGCTAAATATCTTACCCCTGCATGAATATTATTTTCTAAAATATGTATGTCAGCTACATCTACATTTTTATAACTAGCAGTAGTTGGCTTTATTTGCATAATTCCTACTGCACCAGCATGGCTTTTTTTATGTTGTTTAAATCTCGATTCTTGGTAAGCTAAGGCAGCAATTAATAGCCAATTTATATCATAAAACTCACCATAGAATTCAAAATAATGTTGTAAGCATTTATTATCTTTTAGTAAGTTATGAGTTAGTGGCTTTTTGAGCCAAAAATAATTTTCAAAATATCTTGTGTAAACCATATTTCCTAGAAGTCTACCTGGTTGAGCTTTATTGTGAATAAAACCATTAAGAGATTTTTTAAGCTTTGGCAAGTCTTTTTGAATTGCCCAAGCAATATTAGTATTATTTTGAAATACAATATGATGATGCAATTGAATATTAGGTAATAAGTTTTGCCATATTGAAGCAATATGATCATCAATTACAGTAAAATCATAAATGCCTTCGTTTACTAGTTTAAGTAGGTCTTCAAGTTCTAATAAAGGGTTTGCCTGATATACCTCTATTGGTTGTAAGCCTTGCATTCCTAAGGCTAGATTAATAAGTTGTAAATAAATAACCTGACTACTTTTTGCTACCACTGCTATTTTTTTACCAGCTAAATCTTCAATATTATTTACTTGTGGAGCATTTTTATGTGACACTAAAATCTTATCTACATTGGTTATATAAGGCTTGGTAAAATCAACTAATAATTGTTTTGCAGGTGTTACTGTTAAGCCTGCGGCAGCAATGTCTCCATAGCCTTTTTCTAATTTAGTTAAAATTTGACTAAATGGTACAGGGATAAAAGTTAGGTGAGTTTGATAACGCTGTTTTCTGGGGCCTCTATTTAAATATTGTTCATAAGCTCTTAATAGGTCGTGTTCTATGCCTCTAAAGCCTTTTGGGGTGCTAAAAAAATTGGTTTTTGTAAAGCTAACTAAAACTCTTATTACGCGTCGTTCTCTTAGCTGGTCTAAATCTCCTGTAAAGGGGTATAAAACTCTATTATGTATAGAAGTATCAGGGGTTTGTGAATCAGCCATAGCAAAGCCTATAGGCATTAAGGCTATAATAAACAGTATAAAAATTATAAATATATTTCTAGTAAACACTATTTAAAAACTTGATTATTTAATTAAGAAGGTGCATTTTACCCTAATCTTTGGATAGAGATTGGATATATAGTGCTAGCAAATAAAGGCTTGTGCATTATTCGTTTTTCTATTCGGGGATTAGGGTATAATACGCACATAAAATTTAGTCGTAGGCTATCTATAAACATATGGAATTGAAGTGTTTTAGTCTATCTTCTCAGTGCGTATCCCAACAAAATTTTATACGTAAATTTTATAATTATTAAAATAAATAGAAGAAATATACAGTGAATACAGAAAATAAAAATGCTCCTATAACAAATGTTGAGCAAGTTGAAGAAGAAATTACCGATGTTAATGCAACAGACCCACATGCAGATAGGGAAGCTAGCAAATATGATAACCCTGTACCAAGCAGAGAATTTATTATTGAATTTTTTGAAAAAGAGCAAAAACCACTACGTTTAAAGCAAATAGTAAGTTATTTTGAAATTGATGATGATGAAAGATTTGAAGCAATTTCTAGAAGAATTAAAGCCATGGTTAGAGATGGGCAGTTATTAAAAAATAGGCGTGGGGCTTTTGGGTTAATCAAAAAAATGGATTTAATTAAAGGTAAAGTTTTAGGTCATCCAGCAGGGTTTGGTTTTTTAAAACCCGATGAAGGTTCAGATTTATTTCTTTCTGAAAAAGAAATGCACAAGGTATTTCATGGCGACATAATTTTAGCTTCAGTTATAGGGGTAGATCGTAAAGGTCGTAGAGAGGGTATGGTTGTTGAAATTATAGAACACACCAACCAAAAAGTGTTAGGTCGTTTACATTTTGAAGATGGCTTAGCATGGGTACAACCTAGTAACAATAAAATAGCACAAGATATTTTTATCCCTAAAGATGGGCTATTAGAAGCCACTGAGTCACAAATAGTAATGGTTGAAATAATACACCAACCAACTAATCGTTCAAGTGCCATAGGTAAAATAGTAGAAGTTGTTGGCGATTATATGGCACCAGGTATGGAAATAGATGCCGCAATGTATGCTCATGGTATCCCTAATGAATGGTCTGAAAATTCACAGCCAGAACTAGATAAAATACCTAATAAAGTAACCGCAGAAGAAATAGCACAGCGTAAAGATATTCGTAGCTTACCTTTAATTACAATTGACGGTGAAGATTCAAAAGACTTTGATGATGCAGTATTTGTTAAGCCTCGTAAAAAAGGCTGGCGTTTAGTGGTTGCTATAGCAGATGTTTCTCATTATGTTAAAGTTGGTTCTGCTTTAGATAAAGATGCGTATGAGCGTGGTAATTCAGTTTATTTTCCGCAAAAAGTTGTCCCAATGTTGCCAGAAAAGCTTTCTAATAATTTGTGTTCTTTAAACCCTAAGGTTGACAGATTATGTATGGTATGTGATATAGCTATTGATTATGAAGGTAATATTGAAAAAACTAAATTTTATGATGCAGTGATGCACTCTCATGCACGCATGACCTACAATGAAGTACAAGATATTTTAAGCAACCAAGACAGTGAATATAGACATACCTATAAAGATTTACTTAAAAATATTGAAGATTTAAATTCATTATATCAAGTGTTAAAAAAAGCCAGAGCAACCCGTGGAGCTTTAGAATTTGACACAACTGAAACCCGTATTATTTTTGATGACAATCGTAAGATTGAAAATATAGTTCCTGTACGCAGAAATGAAGCGCATAAAATAATAGAAGAATGTATGTTAATGGCAAATGTGGCAACAGCTAAGTATTTGAAAAGACAAAAAATTCCAATGTTATATCGAGTGCATGATAAACCGTCTGAAGACAAGCTAAAAAACTTAAGAACTTTTTTAGGAGATTTTGGTTTAATTTTAGAAGGTGGAGACAGCCCAACTGCCTTAGACTATGCCAAAATATCAGCCCAAGCACAAGGTGCTGCTCATGCCCATTTAGTAGAAACCGTTATGTTAAGAAGTATGAATCAAGCTGTTTATCAGCCTGAAAATAATGGTCATTTTGGTTTAAATTATGCACAATATGCCCACTTTACTTCACCAATTCGCCGTTATCCAGATTTATTAATCCATAGAGCAATTCGTTTTTCGTGGCAAAAACAAGCAATAGTAGATTTTGCCTATAATGAAGCAGATATGAAATCTTTTGGAGAGCATTGTTCTGGCACAGAAAGGAGGGCAGACGAGGCAACGCGTGATGCAACAACTTTCTTAAAATGTGAATATTTATCGCATAGATTAGGTGAAGAATATCAAGCGATAGTTACCGCAGCCACTAGTTTTGGTCTATTTGTTGAGCTTGAGGACTTATATGTAGAAGGGTTAGTGCATATTACAGAACTTGGCGATGATTACTTTCACCACGACCCTTCAAGACACTGCTTAAAAGGCGAAAGAACGGGTAAAGTGTATCGTTTAGGCGATAAAGTACAAGTACAAGTAGCGCAAGTTAATTTAGATGACAGAAAAGTTGACTTAAGATTTATTGATAATAGTGAAATAGAAAGCACAGATGATAAGCCACCCGTAAAGAAAAAAAGGCATTATCGTAAAAAACCTAATCGTAATAAATCAACTACAAAAAAAGATTAAGTTGTAACTATGAAACAAGAATATTTATATGGCATACATGCTATAGAAAAATTAATAAAGCAGTCTCCACAGGCTATATTTAATTTAATAGTACAAAAAGGGCCTCTAAATAAACGAGTGCAATCAATAGTTGACCAAGCTAAAAAATTAGGGCTAGTTACTAGCCAAGAACCAAAATCTTTTTTTAATAAAATTGATGGAGTTCATCAAGGCATAGTCGCAATAGTAGCCAAGCAAGCTGTTTTAACTGAAGCAGACTTAGTGCAGATGATAAAAAACAT
The DNA here is from genome assembly GCA_964549645.1 of uncultured Piscirickettsiaceae bacterium. Taxonomy (GTDB): domain Bacteria; phylum Pseudomonadota; class Gammaproteobacteria; order Thiomicrospirales; family Thiomicrospiraceae; genus Hydrogenovibrio. The sequence goes on from CAZJWQ010000006.1 coordinate 20,645, forward strand.
ACCTAACCCAGTATTTTTGTTTTTAGATGAAGTACAAGATCCACATAATTTAGGTGCAATACTTCGTAGTGCAGACGCAACAGGGGTGGATGCCGTAATAATACCAAAACATAACTCTGTAGGCATAAACGCCACCGTACGCAAAGTAGCTAGTGGGGCTGTAGAAACAGTTAAATTAGTAGCCGTTTCTAACTTAACTAGATGCATAAAAGATATGCAAAAAGCAGGTATGTGGGTAACAGGCTTAGCCGCAGAAACAAAAAATACTATTTTTGATATAGACTTTAAAGGCTCTGTAGGTATAGTTATGGGGACAGAAGCAACAGGTTTACGAAAACTAACCAAAGAAAACTGTGACTACTTAGCATCAATACCTATGCGGGGTTCTGTAGAAAGCCTAAATGTATCGGTAGCTGCTGGGGTGGTGTTGTATGAGGTTATTAGGCAAAGGTCTTTGTAACTACTCAGTTTACCCTTGAAAAGATCTCTTTTTATTAATCTAAATTCTTTAATACATATTGTTGCCACGGTTTAAATAAGTTTTTATTGCTTGTGGCAATGGCAGAACGTTTTTCTATTTTGGCAGTCATTACATCTTCATTTTTAAAAGTACAGCTATGCCCACCAGCTTCATGCAATATTAAATAACCTGCTGAGTAATCCCATATATTTTGTGCCCCGTGGCAATATAGTTGCCCACGACCTGCGGCAATCCAACACCAGTCTAAGGCTACAGAACCAATACTTCTTTGTGATGCAAAGGGTGTTTCTATAATTATATTGTTGGCTAAAGAATAAGGTAGCCTTTTAAAATCTATAATAGCAATACATTCACTAATATTATTTTTAGTTATATTTGGCACTAAAACTACATTATTAAGTTCTGCACCCAACCCTAGCCTTGCAGCAAACATTTCATCACGACTAGGGTCGTATACTATGCCAGCTACAATTTTTTTATTTACTACTAGTGATAATGACACACTAAAAATAGGTATACCACTAGCAAAGTTACTAGTGCCATCAACAGGGTCTAATATCCAACAACCCTTAGCTGAAGATAAAGCTTGTTCTTGTTGTTGTTGGCTAGATTCTTCGCCTAAAAAAGCAAATTGTGGCCAATTGCTAGTTAAAAACTTTTCACAAGCTAATTGCATTTGTGTATCAGCTTCTGTTAGTAAGCTACCATCATCTTTTATAGTTACGCTTACTTTATTAAAACGGCTTAGCACTTCTTGTATAGCAATAGTTTTTATGCCTTGTTTTAATTTTAGCCATTGTTGGTCATTGTTAAACATTTATTTCTTCTTTAGGAGGTAATACTATTATTTTTACCTGTTCAATTTGTTGTTTAGATATTTTAGTAACCTCAAGAGAATAAAGATCAAGTTTTATACAAGTACCTATATTTGGTATGTTTTCCA
>CAZJWQ010000007.1:0-12347 GCA_964549645.1 uncultured Piscirickettsiaceae bacterium
TGTGTAACTATCATGCACGATACAATCAGCAAGACATAGATAAATTATTCAACTAATATTGAATCCTAATCCCCGAATAGAAAAACTAATAATGCACAAGCCTTTGGTTTCACAGCACATCCAAAAAATGCCCGCTTAACCTATGGGTGAAGCTAAGATTTTTTGAATACACTGTGAAACCAAAGGCTTGCACCTTATTTAGCTTTTCTATCCGAAGATTAGGATTGTACGAGATATTTGCATAACCTAAGTTAGTTATTCAGGACTTCCTTAACTAGTTTTTTTAATGACCCTAGTATTATTTTTTGTTTGCTTTTTAAGAGTAAAAGGCTCAGAATAACGCCATAAAAAAAAGAATAACAATATAATAATATAATTAACCTCTAATACTTTGGAGTAACTTTAAATGAAAAGATTAACAATAAAAGCTTTATCTATTGCTGCCATAGCAGCTTTATCCTTTAATGTACAAGCATCTTATTATGATGATTGTGTAGCTGATGGTAACAATATAATTCAAATAGGCAAAACAGAAGGTGCTGCTGCTGCCGAAGCTCATGAACAAAAAACTACTCTTGTACAGTGTTTTAGAGAGCTAGAAAAAATTGAAGCAAAGTATGGTGATAAAACTAAAGGGTTAAACCCTTCTTCAGTAATGACCCCAGAAGATCGTAAAAAATGGGCAGTATTATTTGATGCTATTTCTGCCAAGCAATTTAGGGGTGTACCTTATTTAAGGGGTGTTTATTACCGAGGTAGAGGTTTATAAGCCGTAGGATCTAGATAGTAAAAAAGCCAGTTAAAACTGGCTTTTTTGGTTTTAAATATAAAGGGCACCTCTAAATTTATTTTGCTTTTTCAGCCCAATATTTAAGCTTACTAGTTTTGCCAATACCAGGGTTAAATGTATTGGTTGGATCTATTTTTTTATAAAAGTTTTTTAAGTCTTTTTTAGCAAAATATTCTTGCCCAACATTATGTTCAGCTGGGTATTCTGCACCACGTGCATCAAAAAATGCTAGTAGTTTTTGTTTTAATGCCTTGGCATCTACACCTTTTTTAAGAATATAATTTTGGTGCATTACATGGCAAAATAAATGCCCACAATAAAGTTTTGCTTCAATAAGATCATCAATTTCTGGGGGTAATACTTCTAACCATTGCTTTTCATTACGTGGCAAGGCTACATCTAAAGTCATCATCGCACCGAAATTTTTAGCTTTCATTATGTGGTAACGCCCAACTGCTCCACCTGCAACAAAACGGTGTAAAATTGCTTTTTTACCTTCTTTAGGAGTACATTCAAAATAATCTCCTTGTTCATTTTTAAAAAACTCTTGTAGGTAAGCTCTAGCTTCATCTACACCTTCATTATTCATTTCAAGAATCCAATGATGAGTGTATTTATTACGATAGTCTTCCATTCTTTTTGGTAGATGATTTGGTAATAAGCTACTAAATATTTGCATCATTTTATCGGACAATTTTACAGGTAAAAAACTAATTTTATCGGCAATACGGTCTATGCTTCTTTTTAATGTAAATAATTTAGGTATATATTTTGCCCCTAGTTTATCTATAACTACAAAAGTATCTTTGCCATATTTTTTACATACGTCATAATAATCTTGGTGTAGGTACTCGCCAGAAACAGGTAAGGTTTTGAATTCTGCTAATATATGCCTACGCATTTTAGCCAATACTTGGCAGTCGTTAGTGCCTATATAAAATACTTGTTCTTTTTTAGCTAGAGGGAAGGTGTCTAAGCGAACTGCAAATACTGCTATTTTACCAGCACAACCAGAAGCATCGTATAAACGGCGACCATCGTTATTAAAACGAGATGGAATTGCTGAGTCAATATCCCTAACACGATCATTATATTCATTATCTGAAGCAAGTTTATCCGTATGTTTAATATCAGTAGTTTTATATAGCTGTTTATCAAGATTGGTTAAAATTTCTTCAGGGGTTGAACCAAGTTCTATATCAAGATTATTAACTAATTCTAAAGTACCATCTTCATGAATGTGGGCAAATAATGATAGTTGCGTATAAGATGGGCCTCTTTGTACCAAAGAACCGCCAGAGTTGTTGCAAACCCCACCCACAATAGATGCACCAATACAAGAAGAGCCAATTAAAGAATGTGGCTCTCTGCCATAGGGGGCTAATACTTCTTCAAGCCCAAACAATGTGCTACCTGGTAAACCAATAATTTGATGACCATTATTAATTAGTTGAATTTGGTCAATTCGCATGGTATTTATGATGATAACTGGGCGGTCATAATCATTACCATCAGGGGTTGAACCACCTGTTAAACCAGTATTAGCTGCTTGCATAATAATAGCTACATCAGCCTTAGCACATGCTTGTAATACTTGCCATATCTCTAGTAATGTTGCAGGTCTAGCCACCGCCATAGCATCACCAGAGCCAAACCTAAAACCCTTACTATAGGGTTGTATTTTGGCTTGATCGGTTAGTATGTTTGCTTTACCAATTAAAGTTTTTATTTGGTTTATTAGGTCTGTTTGTAAAGTATCTTCAATCATTGTTTTCTCAATATAAAGCTCTAGTACGAATTGTACCATCTATAGATTTTAATTTTTTTATGGCAGTTTCTCTATCTTTGCTATCAATATCAATTACTACATAACCTATTTCGTTATTAGTTTGTAAATATTGAGCGGCAATATTAATTTTACACTTAGCAAATGATTCATTTATTTGGGTCATAATCCCAGGTTTATTTTGATGTATATGCATTAAACGTGTACGATTATGATGTTCAGGTAAAGAAACTTCGGGGAAGTTTTTGGCAGATATAGTTGTACCTGTATCGGAGTATTTAATTATTTTAGATGCTACTTCAAGCCCTATATTGGCTTGAGCCTCTTCGGTACTACCTCCAATATGTGGGGTAAGAATAACGTTATCTAAACCACGCAAAGGCGAAACAAACTGCTCTTTATTAGACTTTGGCTCTTCGGGGAAAACATCTATTGCAGCCCCGCCCAAATGTTTTGATTTAATTGCATTAGCTAAGTCATCAATATTTACTACAGTACCACGAGCGGCATTTATAAAAATAGCACCTTTTTTCATTTTAGCAAATTCTTTAGCCCCAATCATATTTTGGGTGGCTTGGGTTTCGGGAACATGCAACGAGATAATATCTGCTTGTGCTAATAATTTGTCTAAAGAACTTACTTGGGTAGCATTACTTAAAGGTAATTTGGTTAAAATGTCATAAAACTTAACTTTCATACCAATGTTTTCTGCCATTATACTTAGCTGTATGCCAATGTGCCCATAACCAATAATGCCTAAAGTTTTACCACGAGCTTCAACAGAACCCTGTGCCGACTTATCCCATTGCCCACGATGCACCTTAGCATTTTTAGCGGGTATATCTCTTAGCAGTAATAATAATTCACCTAAGACTAATTCTGCAACTGAGCGAGTATTAGAAAATGGCGCATTAAATACTGGAATTCCACGTAGTTTGGCAGCTTCTAAATCAACTTGGTTAGTACCTATACAAAAACAACCAATAGCAACTAGTTTGTTAGCAGCTTGTAAAACGTCTGCGGTTAAGTTAGTGCGTGAACGAATGCCGATAAAATGTACATCTTTAATTTTATCTTTTAACTGCTCATCATTTAGTGAGGTTTTTATGTATTCAACATTATCATAGCCATTTTCATTAAATACTTCAACAGAGCTTGGGTGTAAGCCCTCAAGTAGTAAAATTTTAATTTTATTTTTAGCTAAAGATTTTTCGCTCATGGTTGCTCCAAGTTGTTAATGTTCATAAATGCTATGTTTTACAAAGAGTTGTGCTAACATCGGGCTTTAGGTAATTATTAAGAGAGCTATTATAAATGATTAAAAAAGACTAAACCTATAAAGATTAGCCTGTGTAGCTAAAGCATTCATTTTAATATCATAAGTATTTGCCTTAATAGCTACAACTTTTTGGCATTCATGGGCTAAACCCATTAAAAAAGGTTTAGCTTTGTTGTTTTTTTGTTTAAATTTTAATGCTCTATCATAAAAACCACCACCCATGCCTATACGGTTACCCTTTGCATCAAAACAACTAAGCGGCATAATAATTAAATCTAATTTTTTGGTAGCAATAGCATTGTTATTAAAAGGTTCTAAAATATTAAACTGGTTTTTTTTTAGTAGAGTGGTTGGAGTATATTTAACAAATTTTATTATATTGTAATTATAAATTTTGGGTAAATAAACCTGTTTATTTTGTAACCATAAATATTTAATTAATAAATTAGTTTTCATTTCATTACCCGTAGGTAAATATAAAGCTATATGCTGGGCTTGCTTAAATATATTACAACGTATAATTTTTTTAGTTACTTGTAGGCTATTATAAGATTGTTGTATTGGCGTAATAAGTTTACGATTTTTTAAACATTGTTGTCGTTGTTTAAATTGAGGGTTAGGCATTTTTTATATGCAGGACTTAGGTAAGAATAAAAAGAGTACGAACTAAGAATTAACCCTGAACCGTAAAGTTCAGGTGGCAGCCTAGCAAGAAATTTAGGTTTCTCGGACAAAGCGAGAATCGCACCATTAAAAGCATCTAGCCCCAATATAAATATTATCGGCAGGGGTTTTAGACCTAGTTCGTATTGGTTTTAATTATATCATTCATAAAATTTTTTTTGTATAAAAAGCTATTAATGTTTTTTATTTAGTAGAATAAGTTTTTTAGATGAGTTTTATCAATTTATATATTGTAGAATGTTAAACTTGTTATTTATCATTGTAGACTTTGCTATGAATTATGCAAAACTCTCATTATTATTTAAAAAAGATTTTTATGAAAAAAGAAACTAATAAGACTACAACACCTGCCAACAAAGAAAAGTTTTTGAACTTAAAGAAAAAAGAAATAATAGTGTTGTTGATAGCGCCTATATTGGCAATGTTAGTGTATCACTCAACTCTAGAGCAGGGTCATCTTGTAGCGGGAGCATTAAGTGTTACGGTATTGGCTGCTTTATTATGGCTTACAGAAACATTTCCTTTACCTGTTACAGCCTTGTTAATTCCGGTAGGTTTTGCGGTAGTTGGTGTTTTTGATGCTAGAGAGGCCTTTACCTCTTTTGGTAGCCCAGTACTCTTTTTAGTTTTAGGTGGTTATGCTTTAGCAGTGGCAGTAGAAAAAAACGGGGTAGATCGTTGGCTAGCTAGGCATATTTTAGGTGCAGCAGGTAGTAAAACTCTCAGCCTGTTAATCGCATTTATGGTTACTTCAGCTTTATTATCCATGCTTATTTCAAATACAGCTACTACTGCATTATTATTGCCTGTTGTGTTAGGTATTTTAAGTAGACAGCTGGCAGATAGAAATCTTTCTAGGTTATTGTTGTTAGGAGTAGCCTATGGTGCCAGTATTGGTGGGGTAGCAACTATAACAGGTACAGCCCCCAATGCTATTGCGGCAGGTTTATTAGACATAAGTTTTTTACAATGGTTAAGTTATGGCTTGCCGGTAAGTATTGTTATGCTATTGGTTGCTATCCCTATTTTATGGTGGACCTATAAGCCAAAAAATAAAGAACTTGTAGTTAATTTAGAAGAAAAAATAGAACTAACTATGGGGGGTAAACGTACTCTTAGTGTGGTTGGTATAACCTTGTTTTTATGGTTGTTCGGTTCATTTTTAGCTGGTATTTTACAATTACCAGCGGCTTTATTTAGTTCTGCATCGGTGGCAATTTTTGCTGTTATGCTCTTATTGCTTACAAAATGTGTTAGCTGGAGATCTTTAGAAAAAGGTATACATTGGGGGGTGTTAATTTTATTAGGTGGAGGCTTAACCTTGGGGCATGGGCTAACCGAATCTGGTGCGGCAGACTGGTTAGCAGGGCTATTAAGTTCAGGCGTTGGAGATTTACCTATGTTTATGCTATTACTAGTATTGGTTTCTATAGGTGTATTTGCAACAGAATTAATATCCAATACAGCAGTAACAGCTAAGTTAGCTCCTATTCTTATGGGGGTTGCGTTTCAGCTAGGTTTAGACACTGATAGTTTAGTAATTCCTGTAGCTATAGCTACCTCTATGGCTTTCATGCTACCAGTAGCCACCCCGCCAAATGCTTTAGTGCATGCAACTGGGGAAATAACTCAACAAGATATGATTAAGGTAGGTTTTCGTCTTAATCTAGCAGCAATTTCAGTAATTACGGTATTGTTTTATTTTGGGATAGCTGGTTAAAACTTTAATGATTGGCTTTATTATTGCTTAAAACTTAACTGTTTTAATTTCATTAAGTTAGTAAAATGGCATCAACCACAAAAGTTTTTTTTATCCTTAGCACAGTAGTTTTTATGCTTGCTTTGGTTAGTGGTGTGTCCATGTTTAATAAATTAACCTTATCAATCCCCACACCTAATAATGACTTACAGAATTATTTGCAACCTCATACAGTAACCGCCTTCACCACAGGGATTAGGTCTATTATTGTTGAAGAGAATAGTCATAAATTTAATAATGTCTACAATAATGAGATAAAGAGCGAACTTAATATAAGCGAACCTAATATAAAAAAAGATTTAACCAAGTCTATTTATGCCACGCCTGCTATTTTAATTACAACAATTAAAGCTTTAGAAAAAACTGACTTACAAAAAGATGCAACTAATTTAACACCAGTCTTAGTAGCCTATGCCGATCAAATAATTATTGAATTCCCTAAAAAAATAGCAACTAATATTAATATGCGTAGAGCAATAGCAAGAGTTATTTTATCAAATCAACCTTTTTATGAAGAGAATCTATTAGCTACCACAGCTTTTAATGTAAAAGAACAGCCTTATTTTTATAGGCAAATAGTTGATCAAAATAACCGTTCAATTCGCTTTCCTAAACAAGCATACAGTTATGCTAATTTTTTAGTACAAAACTTAGCAAAAGATTTTTCTACACAAGATAATAAATTTGTATTAATAAATATTCCTTTACGGCAACCAAGTTTACAAGGTAAAGCACAAAAATATGAAGTATTGGTTAATAAATATAGTGCAAAATTTGGGATTAGACCATCTTTAATATTCGCAATTATAGAAACAGAAAGTGCATTTAATCCACGAGCGGTTAGCAGGGCTAATGCAGTAGGTCTAATGCAAATAATAGCAAGCAGGGCAGGCAGAGATGTATATAATTTAGTTTTTAATAAAAGAGGGCAGCCTACTAAAACAGATCTTTTTAATGCTGATAGAAATATCAAAATAGGTGTTGCTTATTTAAGTTTATTAAAAAACCATTATTTGGCCGATATACAAAATATAAAAAGTAAAGAAATGCTAATGATTTCTGCCTATAACGGTGGCTTAACTAACGCACTAAATGTATTTGGCAAAACTCCACAACAAGCAATGGCAAGAATTAATAGAATGCACCCAAATCAAGTTTATAATAAATTAAGATTTAAACATAAATTTGCAGAAACAAGAAATTACTTATATAAAGTATTAAACGCAGATTTAAGATTTAAAGAGCAATTAATAAGTTGATTAGGTTTTTTGCAAAACATCTCGTAAAGGCTTGCGATTTAAGCTATTGCGAGGGCGACAATCATCATCAATATTACCAATATATAAAGCACCAATAATTTCAATGTTATTTTTATCAATTTCTAATAGTTGATAAGTACTTTCATCATTAATAATCGGCCCGGTACTCCATTGCATACCAATGTTTTGTTGCCATGCCATTAATTGAAAATTTTGTATTGCACAGGCACAAGCTGCATAGTCCTCTTTTTGAGTGTGCATATCTTTCGCTAAAGATTGCCCAACTAAAATAACCTTTGGAAGGGCGATAAACTTAGCTAAAGCTTTTGAGTAGGCATCTACAAAATCATTTGTGGCTGCCTTATGTTTTTTATTTGCTCTATTAGCCGCATATATTTCGGCAAACAAAGCTTGCTTTTCAGTCTCTAAGCTCCAAAACCGCCAAGGTTGAGTCATCTTATGATTTGGGGCAGTAATTGCCGCTTCTAAGCATTGAGTTAGAGCGGCTTCTGCAACAGGGCTTTTATGTTTATCTAAAAATTTAAAGCAAGTTCGGCGACTTGTTATTAATTCAAATAATGATCGATCGTTCATGACTATGCCTTAAATAAATATTGAACTAGATATTATTTTACTTACTTATGACGATGATATAATAAAGTTTTTATTTTTTAAAAATCACTAAGTATGGTAAGTAGATTAAGGTAGAATAGTTTTTATTTAAAAAACCACTTAATTAATTATGATTTTTGAACCTTCTCAGCTACGCTCTAAATTTTCGCCAATCTATTTTCAACGTGGCTTAGATATTTTTAAAAAAAATAATGTATTGTCGATAACAGTAACTGAAAATAAGGCTCAAAAAATACGCCTTACCACACGGGTAAGGGGCAGTGGTAATAATATTTACCGCCAGTATATTAGTTTTCGTTTTATGCAACATAGGTTGCTTGGCGTGCATGGTGACTGTACTTGTCCTGTAGGGCATAATTGTAAACATGTTGTTGCTGCTTGTTTAGCTTATCAAAGTAAAAATTCTTCAAAAGATAGCCTAGAGGAATTGGAACTTGCCAATTGGCTGCAAAAATTTTCTAGGGTTGTTGAAACAAATTTATTAAATGAAAAATCTGCAAACTGGTTTAGCTTGCAGTTATTTAATAATTATAAGGAAGCTAAAAACCATTCTCAACCTAGTTTATACAAAAATGAACTAGATGTCATTAAACATGGTTATACGCCAAAAGGTAAATTATCAAAACCTAGATTAATAAAAACCTCAACTTTTTTTTCGAGTATAAATGGTTTTCCTAGCAATCAAACTAAATTTATTGGCAAACTGTTGGAAGGGTGTATCGATGACCACTGGTATAGGCAAAATGTAACCTTTGAAAATGAAATAGGTTACTCGACTTTATTACAATTAATTAAACTAGGGGTTATCTATTATAAAAAACAAGCAACAGCTTTATCTTGGTTAGAAGAAGCTTATTCATTAGATATTGAATATAAAAAATCTAAAAAAATACACCAATTCAAACTACCAATACCTGACCATCATTTTTTAGTATTATGCGAACCACCGATAATCATTGACACTCAAACTCAGCAAGCACAAGTAGTTAAGACCTCTTTAAGCGGTAATGCATTAGAATTATTACTAGAAATGCCAGATGTTATCAATAATGAACAATTATCTGTATTGGTGGATTTATTTGCCGATGAAAATATTCAACGGCAAACTAAATATCCTAATCTTAGTTCACCATTGCCTGTGGTGGAGGAATTTAAAGCGATTATTATTAATGAGGACCCAAAGCCTGTTTTGCAGTTTGATGACCATGAAAGTATGCTTTTAGTTGTGAGTTTTAAGTACGGTGAAATATTAGCTTATCCTAATAATAAGGACGGAGTTTCTTCGGTAAAGCTAAATAATAAACGCTATGAACTTCACCATAAACCTTTAATTGAAAAGGCTTATCTGCAACGAATAGAAGAGAATTTATTGCCACTAAAAGGCTATTATGATGTTGAGCATGATGGTTATTATGAATTAGGTAGAAAGCTATCACAAGACGAAGCAATTGAAAAATTTGCAGTTTTTCAAACGGAAGTATTTCCGATTTTATTGGAAGAGGGTTGGTTATTAAATTTTACCGAAGATCAGCTACTGTTAATTACTCAAATAGATCAATTATTGGTAGAGTCTAGCCCGCATAGTGATTGGTTTGAATTATCTTTTAATATGACGCTAGGTTCTGAAAAGATGACGATGTTGCCAATTATGCGCTACCTATTAAGCAACTATGATACGGTTAAAGATTTACCGGAAAAAATATTTGTTCCTATGTTAGAAAATCAGGTATTAGAATTTTCTAAACCACAAATTGCCCCAATTTTTGATACCTTTTTACAGCTATATGGTCAAGCAAAAGACCTCCCTGATAAAATTCAAATCCAACCTTTTGACGCGCATCTTATTTATGGTTTAAGCAATCAAGCAATTGAATGGAAAGGCTCTAAAGAAAGTTTAAAACTAGCTAAAAAATTAAAAGAATTCAAAGGCATTAAAAAGGTAACGCCACCTAAGGGCTTAAATGCCACCCTACGAAATTATCAGCAATTTGGTTTGGATTGGTTGAATTTTTTACATGAGTTTAAGTTCAACGGGATTTTAGCTGACGACATGGGCTTGGGAAAAACTATTCAAACCCTAACTTGGATTTTAAAGTTGAAAGAAACTAAACAACTTAAACTTCCCGTTTTATTAATTGTTCCTACCTCCTTAATTGGTAACTGGAAAGCAGAATCAAAAATTTTTACCCCTGATTTAACACTGTTAACCTTACATGGAACAGATCGTTTTAGTCTCTTTGCAGAAATAAATAATTACGATATTGTTATTACTACCTATCCGTTAATAGTAAGAGACGTAGCGGTTTTACAAGAACATAAATTTGCCTATTTAGTCTTAGATGAAGCACAAAAAATTAAAAACCCCAAAACTAAATTATATCAATCGTTGCAAACATTAAAAAGTGAGCATCGTTTATGCTTAACGGGTACGCCAGTTGAAAATAATTTAGGCGAATTATGGTCAATCTTTAATTTCTTAATGCCTGGTTTTTTAAGTAATTTACCAAGGTTTAAAAAGCAATATCAAAATCCAATTGAAAAAGAAGGAAAAAGTTCGATTCAAAAAAACTTAACTGAAAAAGTCAGCCCATTTTTATTAAGACGAACTAAAAAAGAAGTATTGACAGAGTTACCAGATAAAACTGTAATCATTAAAACAGTCGAGTTTGAACCTGACCAAGCCAATTTGTATGAAACTATTCGTTTAACTATGGAAAGCAAAATTCGTGATGTAGTCGCAGAAAAAGGGATTGGTAAATCACAAATTATGATTTTAGATGCTTTATTAAAACTACGTCAAGTTTGTTGTGATCCGAGATTGGTTAAAATCGATGCCGCTAAAAAAGTAAAGCATTCAGCCAAACTAGAATTATTAATGGATTTAGTTACCGAATTAATTGAAGGTAATCACAAAATAATTTTATTTTCACAATTTACCTCCATGTTAAGTTTGATTGAAGCAAGATTTACCAAAGCTAAAATTAAATACAGCCTATTAACAGGGCAGACTAAAAAACGTGAAGAAGCGATAGAATCTTTTAGGCAAGGTAAAACATCGGTGTTCTTAATTAGCTTAAAAGCGGGTGGAGTGGGCTTAAACCTAACCGCAGCTGATACCGTTATCCACTACGATCCTTGGTGGAATCCAGCGGTAGAAAACCAAGCTACCGATAGAGCCTATCGTATAGGGCAAAATAAAGAAGTTTTTGTCTATAAATTAATTATGGCAAATACCATTGAAGAAAAAATAATTAAACTACAAGCTAAAAAACAAGCTCTACAAGATCAAATTTATAATAAAGAATCTCAGCAAAATCAACAAAAAATGACAGGAGAAGACTTGATAGATTTATTAGCTGAATAAAATAAGAAAGCCCTCAAAACTAAAAAATAGTCTGGGAGAATACTTGTTGATATTCTCGAAGAGTTAAAGTCGCTATAGGAATCAAGAGCTTGTGTAGAATTTGTGTTTAGAGACCTGCGGTAGCTATGTAGGGATTAGGATTAAACGCAGATTCAAGATTTAAAGAGCAGTTAATAAGTGTTTAATTAGAAATTCCTAAATAAATTATTTACAGAGCAAAGCTTGCTTAATTTAATGCAATGTTATAACATTGCATTAGTATGATTAATAACGCACATTAATTTGTAGAGAAAATAGTGAATGGAAAATCTAAGCACACAACAAACTTTGCGACTTATAAAACAAAAGTGTCAACAGCGTAACTTAAATTTTACAATAAAACGTAGCAAGGTACTTCAAGTGATGTTGCTAGCAAAAAAAGCCGTGTCTGCCTATGATATTGTTGATGCTTATCACGCTAAATATCAGCAAAAAATATCAGCTATATCTGTCTATCGCATGCTGGATTTTTTAATGGAAGCACAATTAATACATAAACTATTAAGTAGTAGCCAGTTTATTGTTTGCTCACATATTACCTGTAATCATGTGCATAAAATGCCAATGTTATTGATTTGTAATCAATGTCATCAAGTAGAAGAGGTGGAAATTGGTGATGGATTGCCACCTGTATTGAAAAAAAGTATCTTACCCACGGGCTTTCTATCACAGGATCAGCAATTGGAATTGCACGGCACCTGTTTAGTTTGTCAAAAACTTTAACTTATTAGGGATAATAAAATGAAAAAAATAA